>CANQHU010000038.1 GCA_947623945.1 uncultured Clostridia bacterium
ACCGCTTCGGTTTATTCTCTAAAGGATTCTATTGTTTACTTTTCAATGTACTTTTATGTTCCTTAAAGTTTGGAACGAAATTAATTATACGATAATTTTTTGGGTTTGTCAACACTTTTATTGAAAATTTTTTTCTTTTTTTATAAGGAAATTTTTGGAAATAATTAAAACAGCCTAAATTGGTTGAAAAATCAATAAATTTACGCTGTTTTGTTTTACTTACTTATTTCTTTTTTTCTATCATTGTCAATAATATATCTTCTGCCAATCCTGTTGTTTCATCATATTCAATTTTTGCATTATATGTTTTATTTTTAGAATTTTGTATGAAGTTTATTATTGTATTAAATGCTTCTTCATTTTTATTAAATCTATCTAATTTTAATTTCAATTCTGTACCAGATATTGGTTCTAACTCTACTAAGTTGTCTTTTATCGCATTAATTATATTTAATACTGCTTCATTATTTAAATCTTCTCCTTGTAAGATTTCAAATTTAGAATTGAATCTGTTTTTTTCTGTTTCTGTTACTCCTTGTCCTTCTATTGTTTGCCCTTCTTTCATTAATTTAATTGCAATTAAGATCTCATCTATATTTTGAGTATTTATTACATTTTCTTGAATTTCATTTATTTTTTCTGTAACTGCTGTATTTATTCTATCTATAATTGCTTTTACTTGTTCTTGTTGTAACTCACTTAAATTTACTGAATTTTCATTATTAAAAGTTATTTCTTCTAATTCTTGCACCATTTGTATATTATTTTGCATATTAAATTCAACTCTATTACTATCATCTTCATATTTTGCAGTTAATGTTTTATTATAATTATTTCCTGATATTTCTTCGTTTATTATAGCGCTATATTTTGTTGTTTTTTCTCCTTCTGCCAATTCATATATTATATTTGTTTCACCATTTTCTTTATTAATGATTAATGATTTTTCTATTGTTTGCTTTTCTTGATTATTTATATAAGAAATCATTATGTAGTTATTGTTTAATATATCAAAGTTAATTTCATATCCTACACCTTGTATAACAGTTTTTACAGTTGTGTAATTATTTTCATAAACAATTATTTTGCATTCCTCGTTACCTATATTATTTTTTGTTATATCATCAATTAAATATTGTATTTCTGTTGTAAATTCATTTTTTATATTAATAATTTCTCCAAATATAAATTTATATTGCTCTAGTGTTTCTTGAATTTTATCTATTTTTGCTAAAATTACTTCATCTTGTTTTAATTCTTCTAGTATTTTAATGTAAATATTGTTTAATTTTTCTTTTGTTAATGTTAATGAATAGCCATTTACATTAACATTTTTCCCATTAATTTGAATTGTTGTATTATTTACTTTTGAAAATTTGCTATTTTTAATATTGCTAGATATAATGTTTAAATATCTTTGCTCTATATTTTCTTTTTCTTCTTTTGAAAAGGTTATTAATTCTTCTAAAGAGTTGTCTAATTCTATTTGGTCTGGTATTTTTGATAATTGTTCTTCTGAAAGTTCTGCTTGTTTGAATAATGTTTTTAAATTTTCGTTATTAGCTAATACATATTGATTAAACATATCAGAAAATTCTATTCCTATTATGTTTCCGTTTTGAATATATTTTATTTCTGATATCTCATCTTTGTCTTTTGTAAGTGTAATATCCTGATGATTGTAGTTGTTTTCTTTATCTGTTTGTCCATCTATTTTTATTTTTAGCTGATTTATAGGATTTTGTGAACTTTCTAAGGTTGTTCCTATATTTTGAACATAATTTAATTTTAATTCTGTTTCTGATATATATTTGCCTTCTTTTAATTGTTCTTCATATTCCATTTTTGATATATTTTCAAAATTTTGGCTTATATATTTTTCAAATAATGTTTCATTCGATTTGAACATATCTGTATTTATGTATAAAGCAACTAATATAGCAATTATTGCTACTATACAAATTACTATAGTTGAAATTATTAACATTCTTCTTTTTTTTCTTGGCATCATCATATAAAATTTCCTCCATTTTATTTCATTTTTTGTTTTACTACTTCATATAGAATAATTCCTGTTGATACAGATGCGTTCAATGATGTTACTTTTCCTTTCATTGGAATTTTTATTAAAAAGTCACAATTATTTTTTATTTTTGGTCCTATTCCTTTTCCTTCATTTCCTATTACTATCCCTATCGGGCCTGTTAGGTCATGCTCATAATAATATTCTTTTGCATTAATATCTGTTCCTGCAATCCAAAGTCCTTCTTTTTTTAGTTCTTCTAATGAATCTGATATGTTGTTTACTCTTGCTATTTTCATATGTTGTACTGCTCCTGCCGATACTTTATTTACTGTGCTGTTTACTGCAACTGCTCTTCTTTTTGGTATAATAATTCCATGTACTCCTGCTGTTTCTGCTGTTCTTATTATAGAACCTAAATTATGAGGATCTTCAATTTCATCTAGTATTAATACAAATGGGTCTTCATTTCTATTTTTTGCTTCTTGTAAGATATCTTGTATTTCACAATATTCAAATGGTGGAACTTGTGCAATTACGCCTTGATAGTTTTTGTTTTGAGCCATTTCATCCATTTTTCTTTTTTCTTTTTCTACTACCATTATTTTATTTTCTTTTGCTTTTGCAATAATTTTGAATATAGAACCATGTTTTTCTCCTTTTGTAATAAATATTTTATTTATGTCGTTTCCACTTTCTAGTAATTCTAGCACTGCATTTCTTCCTTCTACTTGGTCTACATAGTTTTTTTCTTTTTCCATTTTTATTTCCTTGCATTTATAAATTTAGGTTTTTACTTGGCTTTACCTATAAACCAATTTTGACTTTTCATTGAAAATATGCTATAATAAGGGTAATTAAATATCAAGGGAGGGTCTTAAAGATGACTGATAACATGAAAAACATTTTAAACCGGCTGTTGTTTTACGCAATTAAGGTAGTCACCTTGATTGTGGCTGTATGGCTGTACTGTGGATACTGTCGCATCGGTAGTTGGCCAAGTCGGACGTTGTCTGGCTTGTTCAAAGGCAATCAGCTTGTTGCAATTATTGTAGCCAATGTTTGCCGAGTCGGAGTTGTTGCGATGTATGCTATCTCATCAGATTATGCGATAGACATCATTGAGAAGTATGTTAACACTCTTGACATCATAGTATTATCTGTGATGGAAATTGTGTTTATGCTTTTCTTGGCAATTGCTGGTTGGGTGATACCTGCTGTGTTGCACTTCGTTTTCCTCGTTTACGAGGTACGCGTATGTGTAGCGCAAAGGGACGCAGAACCGACAACGCCAACGCCACCGACACCGCCAACGCCACCGACAACACCACCTGCAACACCACCTGCAACACCGTAACTATTGACCCCGAAGTCGCTTGAAACTCTGAGCGATTTCTCCACACCGGTTGTCCTATACGACCGGTCTTTCTTTTTTATTTTTCCTTATTCATCATCTAATTTTAAAACAGATAAAAACGCCTCTTGTGGTATTTCTACATTACCAATTTCACGCATTTTCTTTTTTCCTCTTTTTTGTTTTTCAAGCAATTTCTTCTTTCTGGTAATATCTCCTCCATAGCATTTTGCTAAGACATCTTTTCTCATAGCTGATATTGTTTCTCTAGCAATAATTTGTCCTCCGTACAGCTGCTTGTAATGGTATTTTAAATAATTTTCGAGGTATGACTGTTTTTAATTTTTCTACCATTTTTTTGCCTCTATTATAGGCATTATCTTTATGTACAATAAAACTTAAAGCATCAACTCGTTCTCCATTAATGTGAATGTCTAATTTTACTAAATTTGCTTTTTTATATTCTTTAAATTCATAATCAAGTGATGCATAACCCTTTGTCCTAGATTTTAAATTGTCAAAAAAGTCATAAATTATTTCGTTTAATGGCATTTCATAAACAAGTGTCACTCTATTTTCATCTAGGTATTTCATATCTATATAAATTCCTCTTCTATTTTGGCATAATTCCATTATATTTCCTACGTATTCTTTTGGTGTTAAAATATTTGCCGTAACAAAAGGTTCTTCCATATATGATATTTCTTGTGATGGTGGTAATTCTTCTGGATTATATAGTTCAATTACTTCACCATTTGTTTTATGGACTTTATAAATAACTGATGGAGCTGTTGTAATTAGTCCTAAATCAAATTCTCTATCTAATCTTTCTTCTATAATTTCTAGATGCAATAATCCTAAAAATCCACATCTAAATCCAAATCCTAATGCAGATGAAGATTCTGCTTCATATTCTAATGCTGAATCATTTAATTTTAATTTTTCCAATGCTTCTTTTAGTGCTTCATATTGACTACCATCAATTGGATATAATCCACAATAAACCATTGGTGTAACTTCTTTATATCCTTTTAGAGGCTCTTCTGCTGGATTGTTTTTTAGAGTGATTGTATCTCCTACATGAAGGTCTGATAAGTTTTTTATGCTTGCTGCAATATATCCGAACTTCTCCTGCTTCAATTTTTTCTGATGGCATATAAGTTCCGGGCAAAAAGTAGCCTACTTCTGTTACTGTAAAGGATTTATTTGCTGCCATTAAATAAATTTCGTCTCCAACTTTTACAGTTCCATCTACTACTCTTACATGAGCTACAGCTCCTTTATAATTATCATAATAAGAATCAAATATCAAGCATTTCGTTTTTCCGTTTTTATCTCCTTTTGGCGCAGGCAAATCTTTTACAATTCTTTCTAATACTTGATCTACATTTAATCCAGATTTTGCTGAAATGCATGGTGCATCTTCTGCTGGCAAACCGAATAATATCTTCTATTTCTTTTTTTACTTCTTCTACTCTTGCATTTGGCAAATCTATTTTGTTTAAAACTGGTAATATTTCTAAATTGTTATCTATTGCCAAATAAACATTTGCAAGTGTCTGTGCTTCTACTCCTTGACTGCTATCTACTACCAAAATAGCGCCATCGCAAGCTGCTAAACTTCTTGATACTTCATAATTGAAATCAACATGACCAGGAGTATCAATTAAATTAAGAGTATATTCTTGTCCATCTTTTGCTTTGTATATCATTCTGACCGCTTGTGATTTAATTGTAATTCCTCTTTCTTTTTCAATTTCCATATTATCTAAAACTTGATTTTCCATTTCTCTTTTAGATAATACTCCTGTCATTTCAATTAATCTATCTGCTAAGGTTGATTTTCCATGGTCAATATGTGCAATAATACTAAAATTTCTTATTTTGTCTTGTTCCATAGTTCCTCCACATTCTTTTCTATATTTGATATTTTAGCATATAAACAGAAAAAACTCAATAATTACATAAATTATATACTTTTTCATATCCTAATTTTTTTAACAATTTTTGTGCTTTTTCACTTCTATGTCCACTACTGCAATAAACAATAATTGTTTGAGACTTATCTTTTAATACCTCTTGATATTTTTTTTTGATATCATAAACTGGCAAAGATATTGCATTTTCTAAATGCCCTTCTTCAAATTCTTGAATACTTCTTACATCTAAAAGTATGCATCCTTCTTTTATCATTTTTTCTAATTGTTCACTGCTTAATTCTGTTTCACAATAACATCGATTTTTATTTATAAGTTTTCTTAATTTATATAACATTTTTGTCACCTATTTTATTATATGCATATTATTTTTTTGTGTTTACGAAAAAGTTATCCACAGTTTTTTAATGTTTTACACTGCCATTTATTTTTTACAGAATTGTTACAGTTTTGTTTCGAACTTTCAATATTTTTGGGTTTAAATCGACCTTTTTTTGCCTTTTTTTATTCTTTTTATATAGTTTTGTTACAAAAATATTTCAATCGTATTACAATTATGTTTTCTTTGCCGTTTTATGTATCCTGTTTTTTTCATATTTTTTTATATTATTTTTTAATTTTTAGTTGTGGATACTGTGGATAACTTTGTGAATAACTTAAAATAGACACTTTCACATTTTAAGTTGTTCACATCTTATTTAGGTTACAATAATATTTTTGTTTTAATTTTATTTTTAACACTTTTTATGTGCACTCATTTTTTAATTTATTTTGAAAAAAAGTACCAAATTATTCCAATAATCTCTAAAATTGTAATAAACGGAAAACCAATCACAAAATTGAGTTTTTGTGTTTTATGCCTAAAAGCATACATTCCTACAGTAGTCCCAATTCCTCCACCTAAAGCTGTTACTACAAATAAAGTTTTTTCAGGAATTCTCCATGCTCCTTTTTTTGCTTTATGCTTATCTAACCACATAATGAAAAAGCCAAAAATATTAACTATCAATAAATAAATTAATATATTTTGCGTTGAAAATATCTCTTCTAAATTAATGGTATTTTGTTCTAACATGTAAATTACATCCTCCTGGTCAATGTCAATGTTGGGACAGGCACCAGTTCCACATTTTTGTCAACGTTGTGCCTGTCCCCAATCCGACGCCGCAATCCGTGGCCTTAAGCAAATAGGCTCATTTGGTTGCTTTGGCTCATTCCTTTTAGGCATTCGAATTTTTTAAGTAGGTCTGTTACTGAGTTTCCTACTTTTGAACGTATTTTTAAGTCGTCTATTGACATGAATTTTCCGATCTTGTCTTGCTTTTTCAATTCCTTCTGCTGCTACTGTGCCAAGCCCTGGTATGCTATTTAGTGGTGGTCTAATTCCTTCTTTTTCTACTAAGAATTTGCTTGAATGTGATTTGTATAAGTCAATTGGTAAAAAGTTGAATCCTCTTTCATACATTTCTAATACTAATTCTAAAATTGCATACATGTTTTTGTCTTTTACTGTTGCATTGTTTCCTGCTAAGTCTATTTCTTTCATTTTGTTTTTTACTTTTTCTTTTCCAAATATCATGCATTCGCTATCAAATTCATCTGCTCTTATAGAAAAGTATGCTGCATAATAAGCTAATGGTTCATGTACTTTAAACCATGCAATTCTAAAAGCATTTGTTACATATGCTGCAGCATGTGCTTTTGGGAACATATATTTTATTTTTTCACAAGATTTAATATACCATTCTGGTACATTGTATTGTTTCATTAATTCTACATATTCTGCCCATTTTTCTGGGTCTTTTGTTGCTTTTCCTTTACGGACTAATTCCATTATTTTAAATGCTGAGTTTGGTGGAAGTCCTTGCTTAATTAGATATATCATAATGTCGTCACGACAACATATAGCATCTTGCAAGGTTACTGTTCCTTCTTCTATTAATTTTTGAGCATTTCCTACCCATACATCTGTACCATGTGATAATCCAGAAATTCTAATTAATTCATCAAATGTAGTCGGCCTTGTGTCTAATAACATTCCGCCTTACAAATTTTGTTCCAAATTCCGGTACTCCGTAACTTCCAACTTCTGAGTGTATTTGCTCAGAAGTGACACCTAAGGCTTTTGTTGAACTAAATATTGACATTGTTTCTTTATCATCTAATGGCACTTTAGTTGGATCTTTACCGGGTTATATCTTGCAACATTCTTATCATTGTTGGGTCATCATGACCTAGAATATCTAATTTTAATAAGTTTTGATCTATTGAGTGGTAGTCAAAATGGGTTGTGATAATATCTGAATTTGGATCATCTGCTGGGTGCTGTACTGGACAAAATTCATATATTTCTCTTCCTTTTGGTACTACTATAATTCCCCCTGGATGTTGTCCAGTGGTTCTTTTTATTCCTGTGCATCCGGATTGCTAATCTTCCGAATTTCTGCTTTATTAATTGGTATGTGACGGTCTTCAAAGTATTTTTTTACATATCCAAAAGCTGTTTTATCAGCAATTGTACCAATTGTTCCTGCTTTAAAGGTTGTTCCTTTTCCAAATATTACTTCTGTGTAACGATGTGCTTTTGCTTGATATTCCCCAGAGAAGTTTAAGTCTATATCTGGCTCTTTATCACCATTAAAACCTAAGAAAGTTTCAAATGGTATGTCCATTCCATCTTTGTCTAATTTATGACCACATTTTGGACAGTCTTTATCTGGTAAGTCGAAGCCATTTTTATAACCATAGTCTGTAAAGTCAGAATATTTACAGTTTGGACATCTATAATGGGCTGGAAGTGAATTTACTTCTGTAATTCCTGTCATGTATGCTGCAAGTGAAGATCCTACTGACCCTCTTGAACCTACTATGTACCCATCTTCGTTTGATTTCCATACTAGTTTTTGCGCTATAATATACATTACTGAAAATCCATTTTTTATAATAGATTCCAATTCTTTGTCTAATCTTGTTTGTACAATTTCTGGTAATGGATCTCCATATAATTCATGTGCTTTGCTATATGCAATTTCTCTTATAGTATCCTCACAACCTGGTATATGTGGTGGACATTTTTCTTTTGAAATAGGACTAATTGGTTCACACATATCTGCAATTAAATTTGTATTTGTTACTACTACTTCATATGCTTTTTCTTTACCTAAATAACTAAATTCTTCTAACATCTCTTCTGTTGTTCGCAAATAAAGAGGTGCTTGATTGTCTGCATCTTCATATCCTTGCCCCGCCTCTAAAATACGCCTATATATTTCATCTTGTGGATCCATAAAGTGAACATCTCCAGTTGCTACAACTGGTTTATTTAATTTTTCTCCTAATTCTACAATTTGTCTATTAATGTCACGTAGTGCTTCATCATCTTTTACTATTTCTCTTCTTACTAAAAATTCATTATTCCCTATTGGCTGAATTTCTAAATAGTCATAATCGTTTGCAATTGCTTCTATTTCTTCGTCTGTTTTTCCTAACTCAATTGCTTGATATAACTCTCCGGCCTCGCATGCACTTCCAATCATTAAACCTTCAGAATATTTTTTATATAAACTTTTTAAAATTCTAGGTTTTCTATAAAAATAATCTAAATGAGAAAACGAAATTAGTCTATATAAGTTTTTTAGCCCAACATAATTTTTTGCTAAAATAATTGCATGATATGTAGGAAGTTTTTTGTATTCCTCTTTTTTTGATTCTTCATCTCTACTTACATTATCAATATCATCTACAGTTTTTGCTCCACGCGTCTTTAGTTCTTCCATCATTACTCTAAACACTTTTACTGTAGTGTCTACATCATCTAATGCACGATGGGCTACTTCTACTTTAATTCCTAAATTTTCTGCAATTTTTCCTAATTGATATTTCTTGTAGTTTGGAAATAAATCTTTTGCTAAACTTAACGTGTCTAAATAAGTATAGTCAAAATCATACCCTAAGTTTTTGGCATTTTGCTTTAAAAAGCCTATGTCAAATGATGCATTATGTGCAACTAACACACTATCTTTAATAAATTCTAAAATTTTAGGAAAAATTTCTTCTATTGTTGGTGCGTCTTTTACCATGTCATCTGTTATATTTGTAACTTCTGTTACTCTAGTTGGTATGTGCTTTTGTGGGTTTACAAATGAACTAAACTCATCTATTACTTCTCCATTTTTTACCTTCATTATTCCTACTTCTGTAATTTTTTCTTTTGTTGCTGAAAAGCCTGTTGTTTCTAAGTCTAATACACAATAGGTTGTATCAATATCTTGACCTTTTCCATTTGTTACAACTCCCATTTTGTCTGGAGCTAAATATGCTTCTACCCCATAAATAACTTTCATATCTGGATTATCATATCCTAGTAATTTATGTGCTTCTGGGAATGCTTGTACTACTCCATGGTCTGTTATTGCAATTGATTTCATTCCCCATTGCATTGCTCTTTTTATTAAATCTTTTGCTGAAGTAATTCCATCCATTTGGCTCATTTGCGTGTGCATATGTAATTCCACTCTTTTTACTTCGCTATTATCTTGCCTTACTGCTTTTTTTAACCCTTCTGACTCTATAATTGTATTTGCCATAACAATTAATTCATTTGAATAACTATCCATTTGAACATTTCCAGAAATTTTAATTCCTTTTGCATTTTGAATTCTTTTTATTTTATTTTTTGCAGATTTTTTCTCTAAAAATGTTTTACAAGTTATGGTACTTGTTCCATCATATAAATCAAAACTAAATAATATTTTATCTCCTTTTATTGCTTTTTCTTCTGTAAACACTACCTCTCCTGCTAAAGCAACTTTTCCATCATCTACTCCTAAATCGCTTACTTTTGCTAATGGTTCTGTAATGTTTGGATTTTTTCCTATTATTAATGGTGTGTTTTCCATTTCATCTTCTGTTGGCAATTCTGGAATATCAGCATTTGTATGTACTATTATATTAGAAATAACTGTAACATCTCCTACATAAGTATCTAACCCTGCTTTTCCAATTGTTTTTACAATTTTTGCTTCTTCTATTTTTTTAACTATTTCTTTTCCTTCTTCATAGTTTTTTGAAAATGATTTGCAAGTAATTAGCCCTGTTCCATCATACAATTCGAATATAATCATACCTTTTCCTGATTTGGTTTCTTTTACTTGAACGTTAGTGACTCTTCCTTCTAAGGTTACTCTTCCATCGTTTGCAGTTAAGTCCTTTATTTTTATGCGTTTTTCTCTTGCTTTTGATGATTTTCCCAAAATGTATTCTTGCTTTTCTCCGAGTTGGTTCTGGAATTGATTTTTCTTCTTCTATTTTTGGTGTTTCTGAAATTTCTTGCATGTTTTCTTCGTTTATATGTGCTATTACTTTTTCTTCTTCTGCTTTAATGTTTTGTTTTATTTCATTTAAATCTTCTAAAGATATTTTTTCTGTAATTTCAATTTTGTACTCTTCATCAAATAAATTTTTAATTGCTTTTTGTAATTCCTTATCTACCTTTTTTGCTTTTAAAAATTCAGCACCTTTTATATGTAATTCGATTTTTAAACTTTTATTTTCTACTTCTACATTACTTTTTAAAAGCAACATTGGTGTAGCTAAAGGATATTTATGTGACATATAACTAATTATATTTTTCCATTCTTCTTGAATTGATTTTTTTTCTACTTTTTCATGGTAATGTATTTGAATGTCAATATGTTCAAATTGAAATCTTTCTTTTAAGAAATTTTCAAAACTCCAAATATCTTTAATTTCTATATATTCATCAAAAAATAAAACCACCTGTAGAGTATTGGTCTTTTTTAACACATTAAAACTTTCTACTTGTGCATATTTTAAATTCGAATTGGTTTTGTAATCATTAAATATTTCCTCTATTTTTTTTGTTTTTTCTTGCATTTTTTTCTCTCCCTTTGTTGTTTCAAATTGTATCACATTTTAAATAATTATTAAAGCGAACAAATAAATTTTGTAACACATTTTTTTCTTTCTCATATTATATACCATACAAATGATACTTAATTCTTTATGGAAGGGGGTCTAGACTATGCCAGAAAATAGAGGATGTGGATTCGGATTTGGTGATGATTGTTGCTGGATTATAATCCTTATATTATTAATCTGCTGTTGTTGTGGTGGTAACAGAGGCGGTTGTTGCTAATCCATAATCAAGTTGTAAAATGAGGGTATCCTAAAATAGGAACCCTCATTTTTACTATATTCCACAATCTTGCCTTATTTGCTTTATTTGAGCATTTATTTCTTCTAAATTAATTTCTTTTTCATTAAATTCATCAGAAATTTTATACTTTTCTTTTATGCTTACAACTCTTTTTACACTTTTGTTTATCCTATTTTCTTTTATTTTCCCTTGCCTTACTAAGTCATAAATTTCATTTATAATTTGCCTTTGTTTTTCAGGACTAATTCTAAATAAAATTATATCATTTCCTGCTTCAAAAGCCTTTTTTACTGCTTTATCTGTTCCGTAAAAGAATTTAATTGCTTTCATTTTTAAGTCATCTGTTATAATTAACCCTTTATAATGATATTTTTTTCTCAAATATTTTGTAATAAATCTTCTTGATAAAGATGCTGGCATTTCTCTTGTTGCACTTTTTACTATTAAATGTCCCATTAGAATACTATCTGCACCATTTTTTATTGCTTGTTCAAATGGATACATATCTTCATTTTCCAATTGTTCCATTTTCATTTTGATTTTTGGTAAGAAAAAATGTGAATCTTGGCTTACTGCTCCATGTCCTGGAAAATGTTTTACTACAGATACAATTCCTTGAGCTTGCAATTCTTTCATAAATTCAATTCCACATTTTGCAACTTGTTCTTTTTCTTCACTATAACATCTATCTCCGGATTGCATGCCTGTCTGGAAATCTTTTTAAATCTAATACTGGCGCAAAATTTAAGTTATACCCAGATTGTTTTAAAATTTTTCCAATAATTTGGGCTGATTTTTTTACTCCATCAGTTCCTAATTTTTTTGAAATTAAATATGCTGATGGTAAATTTAAAATTTCTTTTGGCATACGATTGACTCTTCCGCCTTCTTGATCTATTGCTATAAATAATGGTATTTTATTTACTTTGTTCAGTTCTTTTAATTGTTTTATAATTTCTACCATTTGATTATAAGTATCAAAATTTTTTTTATATAAAATGAATCCACCTATTTTATAGACTTGTATCATGTTTTTAACTTCTTCTGTTATACGATTTGAGTCAATTCCAAGTATTAACATTTGTCCTATTTTTTCTTGTATTGACAATTCTTCTACTTTCATTGTTCCCTCTTACTCTTTGAATCTTTTTCCTTTACTATGTCTTCTTCTTGGCTCTTCTAATTCATCGTAATTTTCTTCTTTATTTAAAAAATTATTAAGATATTTTTCTTTTATTTCATTTTTGGGCATTTCATCAAAATTTTCTTCTTCCTTTTCTTCGTCCTCTTCTTCTGCTAATACTTTTCTGTTTTGTCCTATTAGAGCTTTTGGTAATTCTTCACTATCAATATTGTCTTTAACATTATCCTCTACATCATCACTATTTTCATCTTCTTCGTCTAATAAAGAAACTACTTCATCTTCATCATTTAAAAAGTTTGCATCTCTTTTACGTTTTATTACTAAAAACATTATAATTCCTACAATTACTACTGCGCCAATTATTGCACCTATTAAAATAGTCTTTTGCCTTTTTTCATTTTCCTCTGCTTCTTTTTCTCTTGCAATAGCTTCTTCATCAACTAAACTCTTATTTACAATTATTTGGTAAGTTGCAATATTTGTACCATTACTTTTTGATACTAATATTGTAATTGTATTTTCTCCTTCTTGTAAGTCCTCATTTCCTGTTACTTCAACGATATAATCTTTATTAGTTGGTTCTGTTATAATATTTAATTTTGTTTCTTCTCCAATGTATTTTACTCTGTATTCATATACATTAGTTTTAAATTCTGGCGATAAGTTTAGCCCTTCAACTGATAATTCCTTTAACCCTTCACCATTATCTGTTGTGTTTGCTACAGTTTCTTCTCCTCTAGTAACATTTATTGTAAATGTTTTTGTTGTTCCATCTTCTGCTGTTATAACTACATCTAAAGCATTTTTTCCCATTTCTAAATTTCTTGTTCCATTTCCTTTTATAGTTGCTTTTTGGTCTTGCAAAATTGCAAATATTTCAATACTTGATACGTCTTCTGGAACTTTTGCTTCATAAGAAAGTGTATCATTATTAAATCCTGTAAAATCATATTGACCAGGTTTTATCCCTAATGTAGTTAAATTTGCATTACTAGACTTTGTTACAGTAGATGGTGTTGTACTAGTATTGTTTTTTGTATTTGAGCTATTACTTCCTCCTGAAGTAGTAGTTGTTGTTCCGCTTGTAGTTCCACTTGCTAGTGTATTTGAACTACTTGTAGTGTTGTTATTTTGGCTTGGTTCTGGAGTAGAATTGGTTGTTGCAGTATTTGTACTAGGTGTTGTTCCTCCTGTTCCTGTATTTCCTGAATTTTGTGTTGTTCCTCCACTATTACCATTTACAGCATTTGTATTATTACTTGTTACAGTATTATTTTCGTTAACTGCATAATTTTTTATTTCACCTAAAAATAATATACTTAACCCTAATGTCATTATTATAATTATATTTTTTAACTTTTTCATTTTCTTCCTCCAAATCTTTTGTTTTTATCATTTTATCATTTGCTATTTTTTTAGTCAATAAAAATCCTTTTATTTTTATTTATTTTATGATAAAATATATTCGGAAAAAGAAAAGGAGAATGTTTGGTATGGAATTGCTTTCCCCTGTTGGTAATTTTGAATGTTTAAAGGCTGCCGTTCAAAACGGTGCAGACAGTGTATACTTTGGTTCCAATCTTTTTAATGCAAGGGCTTTTGCAGATAATTTTGATTTAGACAATTTAAAAAAATGTATACATTATGCTAAAATTCGTGGTGTAAAAACTCATTTAACTTTAAATACTTTGATAAAAGATAATGAATTTCAAATGGCAATTGATTTAGCAAAAGAGGCTTATCAATATGGAATTGATGCCATAATAGTTCAAGATTTAGGATTAGCAACTAAATTAATTGAACTTTTTCCAGATTTACCAATTCATGCAAGCACTCAAATGACAGTACATAGTTTAAATGGTGCTTTAGAATTAGAAAAACTTGGTTTTAAAAGAGTAGTTTTAGCAAGAGAACTTTCAATTGATGAAATTGACTATATTTGTAAAAATACAAATTTAGAAATAGAATGTTTTGCACATGGTGCATTATGCATATCTTACTCTGGTCAATGTCTATTTTCAAGTATGTTAGGTGGTCGTTCTGGAAACCGTGGAAAATGTGCTGGACCTTGTAGACTTCCTTACGAATTACTTGAGAATGATAAAAAAATTAATTCTGGATATTTATTAAGTACACGCGATTTATGTAGTTTAGATTATATTCCTGCTTTTATTAAAGCAGGGGCCAAAGCATTAAAAATAGAAGGAAGAATGAGATCTCCTGAATATGTTGCAACTGTGACTAGAATTTATAAAAAATATATAGATTTAGCTTTATCAAAAAAAGCATATAGTGTTGATAAAAAAGACCGTAAAGACTTACTACAAGTATTTAATAGAGGTATGTCATCACAAGGGCATTTAGATAGTGAACCAAATAGAAATTTAGTTTTTAAAGATAAGCCTAATAACATGGGGTTATTGCTTGGAAAAGTTCAAAATTATAATAAAAATAAGGGCTATGTTACTTTAAAATTAAAAGAACCTATTCAAATTGGTGACACGGTTTCTTTTGAAAATGAAACAGGAAGTTACACAATCTCTGAATTAATGGAAAATGGAAAAAATATAACTGAAACAAAAGTTGGGCAAACTGTAACTATTGGAAGGATAAAAGGAAATATTTCTTTTAATCATAAAATCTATAAAATGACATCTAAGAATTTATCTCTAATTGCTAAGTCTAGTTATCAAAAAGAAAATAGAAAAATTCCTTTAAATTGTGAAGTTACAATAAAAAAAGAAAAACCTATTTCAATACATATCACTCCTTCTAATTCAATAAAACTATATAAAGATTTAAATATTAAATACGAATTAAACGAAATTCCAGTTGAAGCAAAAAACAAACCTTTGGATAAAGATACTATTATTAGGCAAATATCTAAAACCTCTGATACTCCTTATGAATTTAAAAATATTAAGATTAATTTAGATGATAATGTCTTTATTTCCAAATTAAGTTTTTTAAATGAATTACGACGAAAATCTTTGGAACAAGTTGAACAATATGCAATTTTAGAATGTTTGCGTTTTGACCCTAAAAAGCAAATATCCTCTCATAATAGCAAAGATAAAATTTTATCAGATATGAGAAATATTATAAAAAATAATGTTGATTTGGATAAAATGAAAGAACTAAAAATTTGCGTTTTATTAAATTATTTAGATACAAATCTTGATTATTCAAATTTGACTAATAATATTGATAACATTTATATACCTTTAAAATTTTTTACTGCTAAAAAATATGCACCTATATTAGAAATGCTAAGCAAAAGGTTTAATTTATATATTTATATGCCAACTATTGTAAAAGGTAACTATAAAAATCTATTTTACGCACATAGTGAAAAATCCGTTAAAAAATATGATATAAGAGGTTTTGTTATTTCAAATATTTGTAATATTAGGCTTTTAAATGAATTATTTACTGATTTAGATAAATATTTTAAGATTGTAACAAACTATACTTTCAATGTATTTAACTTGCAAACTGTTCTAACTTTAAAAAATTTAGGAGTTAGTAGATTTACAATATCTCCTGAACTTGATAGAAGCACTATAAATAGTTTATGTGATTATAACTACTTGCAAAAAGAATTGATGGTTTATGGAAGGACACCTTTGCTAAACATGAATTATTGTTTACTTCGGCGAAACAGATAAATGTTATCCTGATTGCAAAGAAAGATGCCAAAATGAAAATGTTTATTATTTAAAAGATAGATTAAATATGAAATTTCCAATTATGCCAGATAACATTCAAACAGTAACTACTTTATTTAATAGCAAAATAACTTCTATTTCACCAAAAGATTTTTCTGTTGATTATGCTAGAATTGATATTTTAGATGAACCAATTTCAAAGATTAATGAAATTGTTCAAATTGTAAAAAGTGGTAAACGTTTGGAAGGTAAAAACTATACAAATGGAAATTTGAATAGAGAAATTTAATAAAAGTTAAAAAAAGGATGGTGTATTTTATTTTTGTACTCCATCCTTTTTATTTTTTAGTATTTTCCTGCTGATAATTTTATAATTAAATCCATATTATCATCTTTTGCTGATTTATTTTTTCTAATTGCTCCACATTTCTTGCATTTAAAAATAATTACATATCCTTTTTTGCCATCTATTTCCAGTCCTATTGGTTCTAAATCCCCATGACACTCTTCCCCGCCTGTCTCCTGGATTTTTATCTACATGTTTGGAATGTAAACAGTATGGGCAATGATTTCTACAAGAATATCCTAATTTTGGCACTTGTTTTCCACAATTATCACATATAAATTCTTCATCAATTTCAAAAAAGTTTTTTTGTTCCATTTTGGTCTCCTAATATTTAAAATCTCCCCCACCTAAAAATTCTTTTAGAAGTGAATTGTTTGGTACTATATTGGGTGGTATAGTTTCAATATATTTTAACATATTAATTAGCCTTCTTGCTTCTGCATATTCTGGTTCTTCTTGTGTAATTTCTTCTAATAGTGGAATTGCAATTGTTTTTAAAGCTCCTAATTCATATATTAGAGATGTATTGAATATGCTATCTGCTTCTTCTTGATATGGAAAAATATTTTTTTCTTCTCCTGCATTTACCATATGCCAAGTATTAATTGTATGTTTTGCACTATAACCTCTAAATTGATAATCTCTTACAATTCTTCTAATTAATCTAGTGTCTGTTGTTGATATTCTATTATACCTATCCATGTTTAAAACTGTTAAAGCACTAATATAAATTTTATATTTTTGGTCTTTTGGAATTTTGCTTGTTAGTTTGTCATTTAAACAATGAATCCCTTCAATTACTAGAATTTCATCTGACGCTAATTTTAATTTTTTTCCGTTATATCTTTTTGTTCCCTCGTAAAAATCAAATTCTGGAATTTCTACTTCTTCACCATTTAATAATTTTGTTAAATGTGTATTAAATAGTTCTAAATCGATTGCCTCAATGCATTCGAAATCATAATCTCCGTTTTCGTCTTTAGGATTATTTTCTCTTTCTACAAAGTAATTATCTACTGAAATTGTTACTGGTTTAATTCTATTTATTCTTAATTGTATTCCTAATCTTTGAGCAAACGTTGTTTTACCAGATGAAGATGGTCCTGCAATTAATACTATTTTTACGTTTCTATTTTTTGCAATTTTATCTGCGATATTTGCAATTTTCTTTTCGTGCAATGCTTCGTCTAACATTATAACATCTTTTATTGTTCCTTCTTCTACTGCTTTATTTAATTTGTAAACAGTATTTACATTTAAGATTTTGTGTATGTCATCATATTCATTTAAAGCCCAAGCTAATTTTTTAGTTTGTAATAATTTTGGTAATTCTTCTGGTTTATGAGAATCTGGATATCTTAGTAGTAACCCATCATCATAAGGTATAATTTCAAAAATTTTTGTAATTCCTGTTCTGTTTGCAAGTGTTCCATAGCAATAGTTATAATAATTTTCACAATAATACATATAAATTTCTTGATTTTCTTTTAAATCAAGTTGTAATTTTCCTCTTACTGTATGATTTGTTTTATAAAATTCTTCGGCTTCTTGTCGGTTCATAACTACCTGTTCAATTTTTAAGTCTTTTTCTATTATTGTTCTCATGTGATTGGTTAAGTTTTTTATGACTTCTTCTGTTATTTCTATACCTTCTATTTCAAAAAACATAGAATTAGGCAATTGGTAATCTATAATTATTGCTTTATTTGGATATAATTCTTCAAATGCTTTTCCTAAAATATAAACTAATGTCCTTCTGTATATTTTTGTTCCTTCTTTTGATGCAATGTCTATTAATTTTATTTTTCCATCATGTTTTATTTTGTAGCCTAAATTTACATATTCATTGTTAAAAGTTGCTCCTATTACAGCGTGCTTACTTTTTTTTATTTCTTCTTGTAGTAATTCTTGTATTGTTGTTTCATCGTTTATTTCTATTGTTTTATCCTCAAATTGTATTTTCATAATTTTCCCCCTTTTGTTTTATAGTTTTATTTTATCGTAAATATAAATATAAGTCAAATTGTTATAAATTTCTTTTTATTGGATATACTTTTATTAATATGTATTTTTAGGAGGTTTTGTATGGATTTAGAAAGAATTAATAATATTATTAATCAAAATGAAAAGTTTGATGTTTTTTATGATGAAAGACCTGTTTGGATTCAAGAAATTAATGAAAATAATCAAATGGCTAAAGTTGGTTTTGTTGATAATTTTGAAGAGAAAGATGTTTTTATTAAGGATTTATATGAAAGGACTTTATAAATTTTTAGGAGTAACTTTCTTTTTACAAATAGAAGTGACCAAGAAACAGAAAAAAATTTAATTTTTGATATTGAAAATTTTAAAAAAACTGATATTTAGAAAATTCCCGTTGTAAATGTCAAGAATTTTTGTAGTTTTTTGGCAAAAAAATATGTAGGTTTTTGGCAAAGGGTATTTGGGGGATT
>CANQHU010000039.1 GCA_947623945.1 uncultured Clostridia bacterium
GGTTTTATTCATTTTCAAGATATTGGGTTCTTTCTCTACTATTCGTTCCATTGCGAGGTACGAGCAATTTAGTACATTATACAAGAGTTTTTCTCTTAATTTCCAATATAATCAAAAAATATGTTATATTATTCTTATTTCAAATAGAGTACAACACGAAAACTAACATCGTAGTCGGTTTTTTTTGCATCTTCGTTACCATAAGTACTGACTACCGAACCACCTATGCCTGAACCAGCGAAACTACCTCCACGAGACACAGCATCTGGTGCTTCTAATTCTTGATTTTTTGTACAATCATTTTCATAACACATCGTATTATTATTTTGGCTATCATTACTTTCTGGTCTTTTTCCTGTTTCTGTTGTCCATTCCCACATGTTTCCAGCTAAATCATATATATTATAAACTTTAAAATCATCACATATTCCTGTTGCCAACTCTGTATATCTATTATTCATTTTTTTAGGAATAGCTGTATTCTCATATTTCTCAACTTGCTTATTAATTCCATTATTAAGATCGTAATCTGCCCATAATCCTTTTAGCTTTTCATATTTTGTTGTCGTGTTATTATAATAATTTCCCCATGTAGTTGAATCTTTTAAATTCTTAGTTGTCTCTTTTTTTTCAAGTAATCTGCATATTGTATTCCAAGCATGTGAATCTATTAAATAACTTTTTACATCTGAATTATCTACCATATTCCCTGCTACAATTTTTGCATTCGTTTGTGATATAAAGTTCCATACTTGATTTTCTTTTTTACTTACTGGAGCTAATGTTTCTATTTTATCAGTTGCATTTTTATCGGTTGCATCTTTATAAGTTAAGTCGTCTCCTGTCATATCTTCACTTACATAAAACTCTGCTTCTTCTGGCACTCCTGCTTCGTATCTTGCTACATAAAATCCATGATGTGTCTTTATGCTGTTCATCCCTATTGTATGTGGTTGACCATCATACCATGTGCCACCATTGTACCAAGTTTGATAGTATCTCCATGTAGAATCTCTGTTGTCATGTTTTCCATCAATACCTTCATCTTCAGCATCGTTATAATACACTGGGTCGTCATTAGGATTTTCTGTATCTTTTTGACTATTACTATCATACTCACATGGTATCCATACAAATTCATTTCCCTTTGAATCTATTATTACTAATCCCTCATCTACTGTACTTTCTCCTGCTATTCTTGTTGGTGCAAATCCTACTGGGATCTCTACTCCTTGAAACGTCATTCCTGTTAAATTCATACTTGCTTCATACATTGCTAATTGTCTTTGTTCCTTCTCTGTTGCTATTTCTGTTTTTTCACTTGCCTCTTTCGCTCTGTTTAATATTCCATTTTCTCCTGTTAACATAGCAATTGATATTCCTGCTAATATTAGCAATACTATGATTGTTATAACTAATGTAATTAATGTGATTCCTTCACTTTTTTTGTTTAATTTCTTCATTTGTTTTCCTTTCCTTTCATTAATTTTATCAAGGATATTTTATTTAAAATGTATATGTTATGTCAATAATATATTATATATTTTTTTATTATTATATTTTTTGGTAATATTAAGACTAAATTTGATTATTTCAATATATTTTTATTAATAACTCCCAGCTACATAACAAACTATAAAAAGGCTTTATAATTATATTTTGAATAACTGCGTAAGCGACCAAACGGAACGAAGTGTAGTGCGATTTGGAGCAACTGACATTTAATTTTTTATTATGGAAGTTGCGACACCAAAGTTATGAAAAAATATCATTATAAAGCCTTTTAAATAGTCTGTAATTTACTAGCCCCATTTGTTATTAATAAAAATATATTGAAGTTTTTACACTAGCAAATTAAAGTCTGAACTGTAACATTTTTGGAACCAACAAAAAAAAGTCAACGTGGTGCCTGTCCCCACATTGACAAAAAAAGAAACGTTGTACCTGTCCCAACGTTTACTTTTTTTATTTTCTTTATATAAGTTGTAATATTGCAACTTCTGCTCCGTCTCCTCTTCTTGGTCCAGCTTTAACTATACGAGTATATCCTCCTACGTTTTTACCTGCATATTTTGGAGCTATTTCGTTGAATAATTTTGATGGTAAATCAACATTTTTTCCTTCACTGTCTTTTACTTTGTTTAATTTTCTCATCATTTTTCTTCTTGCATTTAATCTAGTTGGCATATCTTTTTGCCTTTTTTCAGTAACTTCTTCTTTTACTACTTTTAAATATTCTTTACCATTTTTGCTTTTTACAAGTTCTGTTTCTTTATTTCCTTTGGCATCTAATTTTGCTTTTTTAACTTTAACTTCTACTTCTTCAAAGTTATCTTTTTCTTTAATAGCAAGTGATATTAAACTGTCTGCAATTGCTTTTACTTCTTTTGCTCTTGCTTCTGTTGTTTCTACTTTTCCGTGTAAAATCAAGTCTGTTGTTAAAGTTTTTAGCATTGCCATTCTTATATCTGTTGTTCTACCTAGCTTTCTATTTGTAGCCACTTTTTTCACCCTCCTTAAATTATCTATTCCTCATCTTTGGCGAAATCTAGTCCTAATGAATGTAATTTTGCAACTACTTCATCATATGATTTTTTACCTAAATTTCTTACCTTCATCATATCAGCTTCTGTTCTTCTTGTTAAATCTTCAACTGTTGCAATTCCTGCTCTCTTTAAGCAGTTGAATGATCTAACTGATAACTCTAATTCTTCTACTGACATTTCTAAAACTTTTTCTTTTTTAGATTCTTCTTTTTCAATCATAACTTGTGTGTTTTTGGTTGCTTCTGATAAATCAATGAATAATTCTAAATGTCCTGTCATTACTTTTGCTGCTAAACTTAAAGCCTCATGTGCTTTTAAACTTCCATCTGTCCATACTTCAATTGTTAATTTATCATAATCTACCATTTGACCAACTCTGGTGTTTTCTACTTGATAATTAACTTTTTTTACTGGTGTGTAGATAGAATCGATTGGAAGTACTGATATATCTTGATTTGGTTTTTTATTTTTTTCAGCTGAATTATATCCTCTTCCTTTGTCTGCTACTAATTCCATTTTTAGGCTTCCACCTTCTGCAATTGTAGCAATATGTAATTCTGGGTTTAAGATTTCAACTGTTCCATCTGTTACAATATCACCAGCTGTAACTTCTCCTTCCCCTTTTACATCAATTCTTAGAACTTTCTCTTCTGTTCCATCGAATTTTAATCTTACATTTTTTAAGTTAACAATAATTTCTGGTACATCTTCTACTACATTTGGAATCGTAGAAAATTCATGTAATACTCCATCTATTTTTACACTTATTATGCTACATCCTGGAAGTGATGAAAGTAAAATTCTTCTTAAAGAATTTCCTATTGTTACTCCATAGCCTCTTTCTAATGGTTCACACACAAATTTTGCATAATTATTTGTATCATCAACCTCTAGACATTCAATATTTGGCTTTTCAAATTCTATCATTTTTACCTCCTAAATATTTGAGATTACGGTTCCCAAACCTTCTATAAAACTTTCTAGGTCTTTATATAAAATTTTTTTAAAATTTATAAATATATTTTTATATTTAATTTCTACCATTATTTTGAGTAAAGCTCTACTATTAAATGTTCCTCGATTGGAAGGTCTATATCTTCTCTTGCTGCTAATCTTACTACTTTACCACTTAAATTTTTATTATCTCTTTCCAACCATGCAGGTACTGGTCTTTTACTTGACTCTTCTGCATTTATTTTGATAGTAGCATTATCTTTTTTATTTTCTTTTACTGTAATGACATCTCCTGCTTTTACTAAGTAAGAAGGGATATCAACTTTATTTCCATTTACTTCGAATTGTCCATGATTTACAAATTGTCTTGCTTGTGCTCTTGATGTTCCAAATCCTAATCTGTAAACAACATTGTCTAATCTACTTTCTAATAATTGTAATAAGTTTTCACCTGTTACACCTTTTTTATTAGAAGCCATTTCGAAATATTTTCTAAATTGTTTTTCTCCAACTCCATAATATGCTTTTGTTTTTTGTTTTTCTCTTAACTGAGTTCCATATTCAGATAATTTTGCTCTTTTTTGTCCGTGTTGTCCAGGTGCATAATTTCTTCTAGAAATGCTACATTTATCTGTATAACATCTTTCACCTTTTAAGAACAATTTTTGTCCTTCTCTACGGCATCTACGACATTGTTCGTCTTTATATCTTGCCATTTTTTTACTCCTTTCTCAATTTCTTAAACTTTATACTCTTCTTCTTTTTGGTGGTCTACATCCATTGTGTGGTATTGGCGTTACATCTTTTATAGCGCTAATTTCAAGACCTGCTGTTTGAAGTGCACGAATTGCAGCTTCTCTACCTGAACCAGGTCCTTTTACAAATACTTCTACTGATTTTAATCCATGTTCCATAGCAGCTTTAGCAGCTGTTTCTGCAACTTGACCTGCAGCATATGGTGTGCTTTTTCTTGAACCTTTGAATCCTAATCCTCCAGCGCTTCCCCATGCTATACTATTTCCTTGTGTATCTGTAATAGTAACTATTGTATTATTAAAAGTAGAATGAATATGTGCAGAACCTTTTTCAATGTTCTTTCTATTTCTTCTTGCTACTTTTTTTGTTGTTGTTACATTTTTAGCCATTTTGCTTTTTTCCTCCTTATTCAACTTTTTTATATTTGAATTTTATTTTTATTAGTCTTTTTTAGATTTGCTAACTAATTTTCTAGGACCTTTTCTTGTTCTAGCATTTGTTTTTGTTCTTTGACCTCTAACTGGAAGACTTCTTCTATGTCTTAAACCTCTGTAACATCCTATTTCTGTTAATCTTTTGATGTTAAGAGCAACTTCTCTTCTTAAATCTCCTTCAACTGTATAGTCTTCATCAATTGCTTTTCTAATATCATTTACTTGTTCATCAGTTAAGTCTTTTACTCTTGTGTCTGGGTTGATACCAGCTTTTTCAAGGATTTTTCTAGAACTTGGTACTCCTATTCCATAAATATAGGTAAGACCTATTTCTACTCTTTTTTCCTTTGGTAAATCTACTCCTGCTATACGAGCCATATTTTTTTGCACCTCCAAATTTTAATTAATTGTTTTTTGTTTGTCCTAAAATATTTTAAAGGTGAAATGTGCTAGTAATTTACTTTCTAGCCCCTTTAAACTTTTAAAACATATATATAAACACAAATTGATATGTAACCTAAAAATTTAGGTTCACAGCCGCTACCTAATTTGTGTTATAAACGAATTGGTTTAAATATTAACCTTGTCTTTGTTTGTGTTTAGGGTTTTCGCAAATAACTCTAATTACACCTTTTCTTTTAATTACTTTACATTTGTCACACATTTTTTTTACTGATGGTCTTACTTTCATTTTTTGCACCTCCTCTTAGTCTAATGAAACCTAAGTTAATTTTTATAATTTTTAGATAAATTATTTTTTTGTTATTTTGCTCTCCAAGTAATTCTTCCTCTTGTTAAGTCATATGGTGATAGTTCTACTTTTACTTTGTCACCTGGTAAAATTTTGATATAGTTCATTCTCAATTTTCCAGATATATGTGCTAATATTTGATGTCCATTTTCAAGTTCTACTTTGAAATTTGTATTTGGTAAGGCTTCTACAACCGTTCCTTCTACTTCTATAACATCTTCTTTTGCCAACTTTTCTCCCTCCTTAAAGAGCTATTTTATAATTTTAGGGCAAAATATCGCTATTTTGCATAATAACTATTGTATTATATACTATTTTTAAAGTATTGTCAAGATTTCTGGCTCTTTTTCTGTAATTAAAATTGTATTTTCATAATGTGCTGCCAAACTTCCATCTTCTGTTATAACTGTCCAACCATCATCAAGTTCTAATATATTTGGTTTTCCCTGTATTACCATAGGTTCTATTGCTAAAGTCATCCCAGGTTCTAATCTAATTCCTCTACCTGCTTTTCCAAAGTTTGGTATTCCTGGATCTTCATGCATCTGCTTACCAATTCCATGCCCTTGAAATTCTCTTAGGACTGAATATCCTTGCGAATGTACATATTCTCCAATTGCATGACAAACATCACCAATTCTATTTCCTGGTTTTGCATATTTTATTCCTTCAAAAAATGCTTGTTTTGTAACTTGTACTAATCTTTCTGCTTCTTTTGAGCCTTTTCCTACAATAAAAGTTCTTGCTGCATCTCCATTAAAACCATTTTTTAAAGCAACTGTATCAATGCTTACCACATCTCCATCTTTTATAATTCTATTTTTTGATGGAATTCCATGAATAACTTCATCATTAATTGATACACATAATGATGCAGGAAATGGTGGTATTCCTTTTATTCCTATATCATAACCTTTTTCTGCAGGAATTGCTCCTAAAGCCCTCATTTTTTGCTCTGCAATTTTATCTAGTTCCCATGTTGACATTCCTGGCTTTATTATTTTTTCTAATTCTTCATATACAATAGCAACTACTTTGCAGACTTCTCTCATTAATTCTATTTCTTTTTTGGATTTTATCGTTACCAATTTTGTTCGTCTCCCCCATAAATTACCATTACTCTTTTAGGTGTTTTTTTGCTCCGTCCCAAAAAACACCTTTATGATGTCATCTGCTACATCTTTTCCCATTCTATTTATAGAAGTACTTACTATTTCTGTTCTTAATACTCCTTTTTCGTTATAATAATCAACTAATGGCTGTGTTTGATTTTCATATATTTCTAATCTTTTATTAATTGCTTCTGGATTTGAATCATCTTCTCTTTGCTTTAATGGTGAACCACATTTATCGCAAATTCCTTCTACTTTCGGTGGATGTAATTTTGTATTATAAGTTGTTTTACAATCTTTATTTGTGCAAACTCTTCTTGTTATCATTCTGTCTATTAATTCTTCTCTTGGAGTTGTTAAATTGATTACTAAGTCTACTTTTTTTCCTTCTTTACCTAATATTTCATCCAATTTTTGTGCTTGCTCAATCGTTCTTGGAAATCCATCTAAAATAACTCCTTTCTTTACATCATCTTCTTGCAAACGATTAGCTACCATAGGTACAGTTATTTCGTCTGGTACCAAATTTCCTTGTGAGATATATTTATTAGCTTCTTTTCCTAATTCTGTTTGTTCACTAATATTTGCTCTAAAAATATCTCCTGTTGAAACTTGAGGTAATTTTGTTTCTTCACTAATTAATCCGGCAACAGTTCCTTTCCCTGTTCCTTGTGCTCCTAACATAATGATTACCATACAATCACTTCCTTATAAAATTTAGATTATTATTTATATCCTAAATATTAAAGCGCCATTAATAATCTTTATCATACCTATTTTATAAAATCTGAATAAGTATGATAAAAACTACTTTATTTATATCACGGATAACGAGTTTTTTTGACAGTAACAAATTTTCACTATCAAAAAAACCCGGAATCAATGATAAAATTATTCTAAGAATCCTTTATAATGTCTCATTGCTAATTGAGATTCTAATTGTTGAACTGTTTCTAATGCAACTCCTACAACGATTAATATTGATGTACCACCAAATGCAATATTTAAGTTAGTAAATCTTAATAACATTGGAATAATTGCAATAACTGCTAAGAAAAGTCCTCCAAACCATGTTAGTTTTGATATAATTGATGATAAATAATCTGTTGTTGGCTTTCCTGCTCTAATTCCTGGAATGAATCCACCATTTTTCTTGATATTATTAGATACTTCTGCTGGATTGAATGTAGCAAAAGTATAGAAAAATGTAAATCCAACAATTAATAACAAATAAACTATGGCATTAGCAATTGAATAACCAATTCCTACTTGTGATGTAGATGTAGCAATTGAGAAGTTATAAATTGCTGCCCAAAATCCTGTTTCATTTGCTATTCCTGGTATAAAGATTTGAATAATCATAGCTGGAAATGTCATAAATGAAGATGCAAAGATTACTGGCATAACTCCTGCCATAACAAGTTTTAATGGAATATGTGTGCTTTGTGCTCCCATCATTTTTCTTCCAACTACTTTTTTAGAATATTGTACTGGTACTCTTCTTTCTGCTTGTTGTACAAATACAACTGCAGCAACTAAGATTAAAGCTCCTACTAAAATACCAATAGCAGTAAGTAATCCTTTAGTACTAAATCCTTCACTGGTAACTATTAAATTCCACATTGTTACTAATCCACTAGGTAATCTTGAAATGATACCAACAAAGATTAATAGTGAAATTCCATTTCCAATTCCTTTACTATTGATTAGTTCTCCTAACCACATTAATAGTGATGTTCCTGCAACTAGCCCTACTACTACTAGAGAAGCTGTTAAGAAACTATCATCAACAAATATTCCTGCACCTTTATATGACAAATATAGTCCAATTCCTTCTATTAAAGCTAATATAATTGTTACTATTTTTGTATAACGATTGATTTTCTTTCTTCCTTCTTCTCCTCCTTCTTTCGTTAATCTTTCTAAAGATGGTATAATCATAGCTAATAATTGAATAACGATAGAAGCTGTAATATATGGAGTTATTGACATTGCAAAAACAGAAAATCTTGAAAATGCTCCTCCGGAAATCATATCAATTAATCCTGCAATTCCATTGGTATTTCCCATTGCTTCGTTTAAAGCAATACTGTTTACTCCTGGTACAGTAATATAACAACCAAATCTAAATATTACAATTAATAATAAAGTATATAATAGTCTTTTTCTTACATCTGGTGTTTTTAGTGCATTTTTTATTGTTTTAAACAATTAAACCACCTCGGCCTTTCCGCCTAAAGCTTCTATTTGTTCTTTGGCTTTGTTTGTGAATCTTTTTGCTTTTACATTTAATTTCTTTTCTAATTTTCCTGTTGCTAAAACTACGATTCCATCGCCTATTTTACCAATAATTCCTTCTTTTAATAAAGTTTCTGCTGTAACATCAGTAGCTTTTGATTTGTTTAACATTTTAAAAGTTACTTCTGTATATTCTGCTGCATGGATATTTGTAAATCCTCTTTTTGGTAATCTTCTATATAATGGTGTTTGACCACCTTCGAAACCACGTCTTACTCCTCCACCAGTTCTTGCTTTTTGACCTTTGTGTCCTCTTCCTGATGTTTTTCCGTTTCCAGAAGCAATTCCGCGTCCTACTCTATTTCTTTTTACTTTACTTACAGCTGGTTTTAATTCATTTAGTTTCATACGTTATTTTAGCACCTCCTTCTATAAAATTTCTTCTACTTTTTTACCTCTTTTTTTAGCTACCATTTCTACTGTTTGCATTGCTTTCAAACCTTCAATTGTAGCATAAACAACATTCCTTGGATTGTTTGTTCCAATAACTTTTGTTCTTATATTTTTATAACCTGCTAATTCTATTACTGGTCTAACGCTTCCTCCTGCTATAATACCAGTACCAACTTCAGCTGGTTTTAACATAACTTTTGCACTTCCAAAAGTTCCTACATATTCATGTGGTACAGTTGTATTTACAATTGGTACTTCAACTAAGTTCTTTTTAGCTTCTTGAATTGCTTTTTTTATTGCATCTGGAACTTCTGCTGCTTTACCATTTCCAACACCTACATGACCATTTTCATCTCCTACTACTACTACAGCACTAAAACGAAAAGTTCTACCACCTTTTACAACTTTAGCAACTCTATTAATAGCAACAACCTTTTCTTTTAATTCATTTTTTTCTTCCATAGGTTTTTGTTTTTCCTCCTTTACCTAAAACTTTAATCCGCCTTCTCTTGCAGCTTCTGCTAATTCTTTTACAACACCATGATATACATATCCACTACGATCAAAAACAACTGTGTCTATTTTCTTTTCTAATGCTTTTTTTGCAATTAATGCTCCTAGTTCTTTTGCTGCTTCTTTATTTGCATGTTTTGTTTTTACTTGCTTATCTAGTGTTGAAGCAGAAACTAATGTATTTCCTGCAACATCATCAATTACTTGTACGTATAAATTTGAATTACTTCTATATACACATAATCTTGGTCTTTCAGCTGTTCCAGATATTTTTGTTCTAACACGGATATGTCTTCTTGTTCTTTCCATTTTTCTATCTGTCTTCTTAACCATTTTTGTTACTCCTTTCTTTATTTACCTGTCTTTCCGACTTTACGTCTAATAACTTCATCTGCGTATTTAATACCTTTTCCTCTATATACTTCTGGTGGTCTCTTAGTTCTGATAACTGCTGCACATTCTCCAACTAATTCTTTATCAATTCCTTTTACAATGATTGTATTTGGATTTGGAACATCAAAAGTAATTCCTTCTGGTGCTTCAAATATAACTGGATGTGAGTAACCTAAATTTAAGTTTAAGTTATTTCCTTGTTTTGCTACTCTGTATCCGACACCATTTATTTGTAATTCTTTACTATACATGTCTGTTACACCAATAATCATATTGTTTATTAAACTTCTTGTTAAACCATGTAAACTTTTATTTTGTGGTTCATCATCTTTTCTTGTAAGTTTAATTTGGTTTTCTTGCATTTCGATTGAGATGTTTTTATGTATTTCTCTTTCTAATGTACCTTTTGGTCCTTTTACAGTAATTTTTTGTCCATCAATTTTTACTTCTACTCCTGATGGTACTGTAATAGGTTTATTTCCTATTCTTGACACTTTTTTCACCTTCCTTTTTCACATTGTTTTTACCAAACATAAGCTAATACTTCTCCACCAACACCCAATTGTCTTGCTTCTTTATCTGTTTTTAATCCTTTTGATGTTGAAATAATAGCAATTCCTAAGCCATTTAATACTCTTGGTAATTCTTCTTTTGAAGCATATACCCTTAATCCTGGCTTACTGATTCTTTTTAAACCATCTATTACTCTTGTTCCATTTTCATCATATTTTAGAGCAATTCTTATAGTTCCTTGAGGATTTGTTTCGTCTTTGATTTCTTCAAAAGATTTGATGTATCCTTCTTTATATAAAATTTCAGCAATTCCTAATTTCATGTTTGAACTAGGTATATCTACTGTTTTGTGTTTTGAACTGTTTGCATTTCTAATTCTTGTTAACATATCTGCTATTGGATCTGTAATGTTCATTAATTACTTACCTCCTTTTTTATAACTTTATATCTTTATAACTTTTTAATTCTTTAATTCAAATCAAAAGTAGTGAGCTGTGCATTTTTGATATTTATTGCAAGCCGAAGGTGTACGAAAGGTACATCGAGGTTTGAAATAAATAGCGAAAATGTGCAGATTGCTGCTTTTCATTTGAATTTTACCAGCTGGCTTTCTTAACCCCTGGTATCTCTCCTTTATGTGCTAATTCTCTAAAACAAACACGGCATATTCCATATTTTCTAATATAGCTATGTGGTCTTCCACATAATTTACATCTATTGTATTCACGTGTGCTATATTTTTGAGGTCTTGCTTGTTTTATTTTCATTGATTTTTTAGCCATAATTGTTCTCCTTTCATTTTTAAGGTTTTTTGGTACACCGCGTTCGTAAGACATCTGTAGTGCGCTTCGCTTACACAGCATTTTAGATGTTCACAGTCTCATTTCATTCGACTGCGTAAGACATCTGTACGTCGCTTACGCTCCTACAGCTGTCTTAAATGGCATACCTAATAGTTTTAATAGTTCTTTTGATTCTTCGTCTGTTTTTGCTGTTGTTACAAATATGATGTCCATTCCTCTTAGTTTGTCTACTTTGTCATATTCAATTTCAGGGAATATTAGTTGCTCTTTTACACCCATAGAGTAATTTCCTCTACCATCAAAAGAGTTATTTGATACTCCTCTAAAATCTCTTACTCTTGGAAGTGCTACATTGAATAATTTGTAAGCAAAATCATACATTTTATCTGCTCTTAATGTTACTTTGCATCCAATGTTTACTCCTTCTCTTATTTTAAATGCTGCAATTGATTTTTTTGCTTTTGTTACAACTGGTCTTTGACCTGTAATAGCTTCTAAATCATGCATTGCATTTTCTAATGCTTTAGGATTTTCTTTTAAATCTCCTAATCCTATGTTAATTACTATTTTATCAAGTTTTGGAACTTGCATAATTGATTTATATTCAAATTTTTTCATTAATGCTGGGATTACTTCTTTTTCATATTGTTCTCTTAATTTTTCCATTGATTGTTAATCCTCCTTTCTTAAAACTTATTTTAATTTTGCACCGCATTTTTTACAAATACGTACTTTTTTATCTTTTTCTATACTATATCCAACTTTTGTAGCTTTTCCACATTTTGGACATACTACATTTACTTTTGAAACTGGAATTGCACATTCAATTGATAAAATTCCACTTTCTTCTCCTTGTTTTCTAGCTTTAACATGTTTTTTTCTAACATTTACGCCCTTTACAACGACTTTATCAGCTTTTGGACTAACTTCTAAAACTTCGCCTTTTACGCCTTTATCGTTTCCTGATAAAACTTGAACGTTATCTCCTTTTTTTATTCTCACTTGGAGCCGCCTCCTTTTCTTCATTTTTTGTTTTATTATAAGTTTTGATTCATCAACTGATTAAAGAACTTCTGGAGCTAATGAAAGTATTTTCATATAGTCCTTTTCTCTTAATTCTCTTGCAACTGGTCCAAAGATACGTGTTCCTCTTGGAGTTTTATCTTCTTTGATTATAACAGCCGCATTTTCATCAAATTTTATATATGAACCATCTTGTCTTCTTAATCCTTTTTTAGATCTTACTATAACAGCTTTTACAACATCACCTTTTTTAACAACGCCACCTGGTGTTGCTGATTTAACAGAAGCAACTATTACATCACCTATATTAGATGTTTTTCTATAAGAACCACCTAAACATCTAATACACATTATTTCTTTTGCACCTGTGTTGTCTGCTACTTTTAATATTGTTTGTTGTTGTATCATTTTAATGGTTCCTCCTTTCTTTTTTCTTTACTATTTTATGTCTGCTTTTTCAGTAATTTCAACTACTCTCCATCTTTTATCTTTAGATAAAGGTCTTGTTTCCATTACTTTTACTTTATCTCCTATTTGGCAAGCATTTTCTTCGTCATGTGCTTTTAATTTATATGTTCTTTTTACTGTTTTTCCATACATTTTATGACTAACACTTGTCTCAACAGCTACTACAACTGTTTTATCCATTTTATTTGATAATACAGTTCCAATCATAACTTTACGAAGGTTTCTTTCTTCCATTTAGAATTTCTCCTTTCTTTATTTATGCCTTTTTATTTTCTAACATTTTTCTTTCTGTTAATATTGTATTTATTTTAGCTATATCTCTTTTTACTTCTTTTATTTTCATTGGATTATCTAATCCATTTGTAGCTAAACTAAATTTTAATTTAAATAATTCTGTTTTTAGTTCACCTAATTCTTTTTCTAGATCTGGTGAAGACATTTCTCTTATTTTATTTATCTTCATCATTTTCACCCACCTTTTCTATTTCTCTAGCTATGATTTTTGATTTATTAGGTAGTTTATTCATAGCTAAACGAAGGGCTTCTCTTGCAGTTTCTTCAGGTACTCCAGCTATTTCAAACATAACTCTACCTGGTTTTACAACTGCAACCCAATATTCTGGCGCACCTTTTCCTTTACCCATACGAGTACCAATAGGTTTTGCTGTAATTGGTTTGTCTGGAAATATTTTTATCCAAACCTTTCCACCTCTTTTTATATAACGAGTCATAGCAATACGAGCTGCTTCAATTTGATTTCCTGTAATTAAAGCTCCTGTTACTGCTTGAATTCCATATTCTCCATCTGTAACTCTATTTCCTCTTGTTGCTTTTCCTCTCATTCTACCTTTTTGCATTTTTCTATGTTTTGTTCTTTTTGGCATTAATGGCATTACTCTTCTCCTCCTTCCACTTTTTTCTCTGGAAGAATTTCTCCTTTATAAATCCAAACTTTAACACCGATTTTTCCATAAGTTGTATCTGCTTCGGCAAATCCATAATCAATATCTGCTCTTAAAGTTTGTAGTGGAATATTTCCTTCTTTATAGAATTCAGTTCTAGCCATATCTGCTCCACCTAGTCTACCAGATACAGAAGTTTTAATTCCTAATGCACCCGCTTTTAAAGATTTTTGCATACATTGTTTCATGGCTCTTCTGAATGAAATTCTTCTTTCTAGTTGTCCTGCAATGTTTTCTGCAACTAATTGAGCGTCTAAATCAATATTTTTTATTTCTACAATGTTTAAATTAACATCTTTTCCTATTAATTTTGCTAATTCATTTTTTACAGCTTCTGCTCCTGCTCCACCTTTTCCTATTACAATTCCTGGTTTTGCAGTATACAAATTAACTTTTACGAATTTTGCTGTTCTTTCAATTTCGATTTTAGAAATTCCAGCAAGATATAATTTTTTCTTTAAAAATTTACGAATTTTTTGATCTTCTACTAAACAATCTGCAAAATTTTTAGAATCTGCATACCATTTAGAATTCCAATCTTTAATGATTCCAACTCTTACACCTGTTGGATGTACTTTTTGTCCCATCTGATTCTTAGTCCTCCTTTTCTTTCAAAACTATTGTTATATGACTTGTTCTCTTTCTAATTCTAACTGCTGAACCTTTTGCAGCTGGTCTAATTCTTTTTAATGTTGGTCCTTGATTTGCATAAATTTCAGCAACATATAAATTTTCTCTTTTCATTTGATGATTATTTTCAGCATTGGCAATTGCTGATTTTAATAATTTTTCAATGATTTCTGATGATGCTTTTGGTGTGAATTTTACGATTGCTAAAGCCTCATCTACATCTTTTCCTCTAATTAAATCTGCTACAATTTTTACTTTTCTACTTGATATTCTAGCATATTTTAGAGTTGCAACTGCTTGATTTATAACGGCTGTTTCTTGTTTTTGCACTTTGCTTACCTCCTTGTTTTATTTAAAATTCTTAACTTCCTAACTTGTTTTCTTATCTCCTGCATGACCTTTGAATGTTCTTGTAGGAGCAAATTCTCCTAATTTATGACCAATCATCTCTTCTGCTATATAGATTGGAACATGTTTTCTTCCATCATGTACAGCGATTGTATGACCAACCATTTGTGGATAAATTGTAGAAGCTCTTGACCATGTTTTTAAAACTTGTTTTTCTCCAGATTCATTCATTGCTTCTATTCTTTTTAATAATTCTGGTGCCACATATGGTTTTTTCTTGCTTGATCTTGACATTTTCAAATGTCCTCCTTTCCTATCTTTAAATGGCTATCTTATTTTCTTCTCTTAACAATAAATTTATTAGATTGTTTTTTCTTATTTCTTGTCTTATATCCAAGTGCTGGTTTACCCCAAGGAGTTAATGGTCCTGCGTGTCCTACTGGTGCTTTTCCTTCACCACCACCATGAGGGTGATCTACTGGGTTCATAACAGCACCTCTTACTGTTGGTCTAATTCCCATATGTCTTGTTCTACCAGCTTTTCCTAATTTAACATTTTCATGTTCGCTATTTCCTATTACTCCAACAGTAGCTCTACATGTTGATAAAATTAATCTCATTTCTCCTGATGGTAATCTTACATGTGCATATTTTCCTTCTTTAGCCATTAATTGTGCACTTTGTCCTGCTGCTTTTACTAATTTTCCACCTTGTCTTGGATTTAATTCGATGTTATGAATTAATGTACCTACTGGAATATTGCTTATTGGCATACAGTTTCCAACTTTAATATCAACTGATTCTCCAGATACTACTTTATCTCCATCTTTTAATCCTTGTGGTGCTAAAATATATGCTTTTTCTCCATCTTCATATTGGATTAATGCAATATTTGCGCTTCTGTTTGGATCATATTCAATACCAATTACTTCTGCTTGCATATTATCCTTTGTTCTTTTAAAATCTATAATTCTATATTTTTGTCTATTTCCACCACCTTGATGTCTTACTGTAATTCTTCCATATGAGTTTCTTCCTGCATTTTTCTTTTTCTTTGTTAATAAAGATTTTTCAGGAGTTTTCTTTGTAATTTCTGCAAAGTCTGAAACTGTCATATTTCTTCTTGATGGTGTATATGGTTTAAAATGTTTCATTCCCATTTTCTTTCTCTCCTTATAATAATTTTAATGGATTTTTTCCTGCTCCATATGCAGATATTCTTTATTTTCCTGGTATTTTCCAGATAATTTTTCTATTTTAATGTTATGCTCCCATGAATTCATCAATAGAATCTTTATACTTTTTAGAAATTTTTGCTTGTTTTCCACCTTTTGTTAAATATGTTACATCACTTGGATTTGTATCTATTGTTACAATTGCTTTTTTCCAATCTGATGTTTTACCTTGGTGATATCCAACTCTTTTCTTTTTTCCATTTACATTCATGGTATTTACTTTTAAAACTTTTACTTCAAAAAGTTTTTCAACAGCATTTGCTATTTCAACCTTAGTTGCTTTTTTGTTTACCTCGAAAGTGTATTTTCCTTGTTGTAACTCATCATTACTTTTTTCTGTAACAACTGGTGCTACAATGATATCTTCTGGTTTCATAGTTATGCGTACACCTCCTCTAATTTTTTGCATGTTTCTACTGATAAAATTAGATTTGTATATTTTAATAAATCAAATACATTTATATTGTTTGCTGTAATTGTTTTTACATTTTCAATATTTCTTGATGACATAAGTACATTTTTATTTTTTTCTGGAAGAACTATTAATGTTTTTCCTGTAACTTTTAAATCTGTTAAGGCTTTTACCATCGTTTTTGTTTTGATTTCTTTTAATTCTAATTTATCTACTACTGTTAATTCTTTCTCTATAACTTTTGAACTTAAAATTGACTTAATTGCAAGTCTTCTTTCCTTTTTATTGATTGTATATTTGTAAGAACGTGGCTTTGGTCCTAAAGCAATTCCACCTTTGATCCATTGTGGAGCTCTTGTTGAACCTTGTCTTGCTCTACCTGTTTCTTTTTGTCTCCATGGTTTTTTACCACCACCAGAAACTTCTGCTCTTGTTTTTGTACTTTGTGTACCTTGTCTTTGATTAGCTAAATAATTTACAAGTGCACTATGTACAATGTTTTCATTTGGTTCAATACCAAATACACTATCTGCTAATTCTATATCACTTACTTTTTTACCTTTTAAATCGTATACATCTACTTTTGGCATTTTCGTATTCCTCCTTCCTTCTATTTAGTAGCCCTTGCAGCTGATTTTACTTTTAGAATTGCTCCTTTTGGTCCTGGAACACTTCCTTTTACTAATATTACGTTTTTATCCATATCAACTGATACAACTTCTAAGTTTTGTATTGTAACTGTAACTTTTCCCATGTGTCCTGGTAGTTTTTTACCTTTATATACTCTACCTGGTGTAGAAGTTGATCCCATTGAACCTGGTCTTCTATGATACATAGAACCATGTCCCATTGGTCCTCTACTTTGTCCATGTCTTTTTATAACACCTTGGAATCCTTTTCCTTTTGATGTTCCTTGAACATCTACTTTTTCTCCAGCTGTGAAGATATCAGCTTTTACTTCATCTCCAACTTTGTATTCTGCAACTGATTCTAATCTGAATTCTCTTAGATGTTTTTTGTTTTCTAATTTTGCTTTTGCAAAATGTCCTTTTTCTGGTTTGTTGATATGTTTATCTTTTATTTCTCCATATCCTAATTGGATGCTATTGTATCCATCTGTTTCTTCTGTTTTTACTTGTGTTACAATGTTTCCTTGTGTTTCTATAACGGTTACTGGTATTACACTTCCTTTTTCATCAAATATTTGTGTCATACCAATTTTTTTACCGATAATTCCTTTCTTCATTTTCTTTCCTCCTAACTATTGGCTGACTTTTAGCCAGCTTGGTTTTTACAACTTAATTTCTATGTCAACACCAGCTGGTAGTTCTAATTTCATTAGGCTGTCAACTGTTTTTTGTGTTGGGTAAAGAATGTCTATAACTCTTTTATGTGTTCTCATTTCAAATTGTTCTCTTGAATCTTTGTCTTTGTGTGGTGAACGCAAAATTGTTACTACTTCTTTTTGTGTTGGTAATGGAATAGGACCTGAAACCTTTGCTCCTGTTTTTTTAGCAGTATCTACTATCTTCTCAGCAGACTGATCTAAAACTACATGGTCATATGCTTTAAGTCTTATTCTGATTTTTTCGCTTGTTGCTACTGTTGCTTTTGCCATTGTAATTTTCCCTCCTTTTTTATTGTTTTTACTTTTAAATAGCATGTTTGCTATCAAAATTACCTTGGCAACTTAAAACGTACCCTGGTGTTTTGTAAATCACCTATATAAAAACCCAAAATGTGCATGAAAATTTTGGGATAAGTACATTTCTTACCGCCTGGTCTTTGCCATAACATACTCCACCAAAGTTCCCTCCATCCTACATTTCCGTAATGATGTAGCCACATTTGGCTTCCTCGCTTTAAATTCATGCTTTTATATTATACAATGCTTATTTCCGTATGTCAAGAGTTTTTTGGAAATTTGTTCTAATTTTGGTTGAAATTTGTTACTAGTCAGCCATAAAAAAATAAGATGTCCTAAAATTTTAATTTTAACGTATATTTTAGGACATCATTATTA
>CANQHU010000040.1 GCA_947623945.1 uncultured Clostridia bacterium
ATATCTCTATCATCTGCTAATAAATATTTATCTATTCTATTTGCCCAATCTTCCATAGTCATTGGAATATTTCTTTTTGCTCTACCTTCTGCTAAATCCAAAAAAGCATTTACTATTCTTTCTAAATCTTCTAATTCTTCTTTACTCAAATAGTTTTTAGCAATAATCACATCTGTTTCTAAAATTTTTCCATTTGGAGAATGTTTCCATGAAGTTAATCCCATATGTTCTTTTTCGCTATTTGCTCTATTATAAATAATTTCTGCAGCTGTTTGATGTGATACCGCATAATGCATTTTATTTTGCACTTTTTTAAAGAAATTAATTGTTATTGGAGATTTACTATCATAATCTATTGCTGTTGCATATATATCTGTTACTTTTTGATAAAATCTTCTTTCGCTTAATCGTATTTCTCTGATTTCTGCAAGTAATTCTTCAAAATAATCTTCATCAAAAAATGTTCCATTTTCCATTCTTTTTTTATCTATAATATAGCCTTTTTTTGCAAATTGTTTTAATACATTTGTTGCCCATCTTCTAAATTGAATTGCTCTGTCCGAATTTACTCTGTAACCAACAGATATAACTGCATCTAAATTATAATATTTCACATTTCTTTTTACTTCTCTATTTCCTTCTTTTTGAACTAGTAAGAAATCCTTACTAGTTGAATTTTCATCAAGTTCATTAATATTGTAGATATCTTGTATATGCATAGTTATATTATTTCTTGTGGTATCAAACAATTCTCCTAATGCTTTTTGCGTTAGCCATAAATCTCCTTCTTCAAATCTTACTTGTATTCCTTTTTCTTTCTTTTGCATTTCAAATACTAAAAATTCAGCAGAACTACTTCGTATTATTAAATTTTTATTTTTCTCACTATTATTATCTATCAACTATTTCACTCCTATTTATTCTTTAATAACTTTATTTTATATATGTTATATCACATTTTACTCGAATACTCAATCAATTTTGAGAATAAAAGATATGACTGCATAATACACTATTGAATTTTTTGATTTTCATAACTGATTATCTGCCTTTTAAATTTTAAAAAATAAAGTGCTTTCACACTTTATTAAGATTGTTTCCTCTTTTTTTATTTTTTTAGTCGATGTCGTACCGTAGATATGTATATTGGGATTTCTTACTGCATCAACGATTATATGATTTTTTGCATTTTGTTTAATCATATCTACTACATCGAGTTGATTATTTTTTATATTTTTATTTTAATGTTTTTCTTATTTTTTACTTTTTTTATTTTTAACATTTTTTCTAAAATAATTGTCATTATTGCTTTCTAGCTATTATTTTAAATGTAGAACAGTAATACACTCAATGTGGCTTGTAAAAGGAAACATATCTACTGGCTTAATACTATTTATAGTATAAAAATCTTCTAATTTAGATAAGTCCCTAATTAAAGTTGCAGGATTACAACTAATATAAACCATTCTTTTAGGTTTTATATTTAAGATATTTTCTATACTTTTATTATCTAATCCCTTTCTAGGTGGGTCTACAACAACAATATCAGGAATTATATTTTTATTGTTAATCAAATTATCTAAAGAAACTTCAACATCCCCTACAATAAACTCTGTATTTTTCACATTGTTTATTTTCGCATTTTCTTTTGCCATTTTAACCGCTTCTTCTACAATTTCAATTCCATAAACTTTTTTTGCATAATCAGCCAAAAATAAAGAAATTGTTCCAATTCCGCAATACAAGTCAAAAACGACATCTTTGTTAGATATTTTTGCTTCTTTTACTGCTAAATTATATAATTTTTCTGCTTGTATTGGATTTACTTGATAAAATGATAATGGAGATATTTTAAACGTATATTTTCCTAATTTATCTTCAATATATCCATCTCCATACAAATTAATATTTTGATTTCCTAATATGACATTTGTATTTTTTATATTTATATTTTTTACAATTGTTTTAATATTTGGAAATTTATTTATTAGAACTTCCAACAATTCTTTTTCTTTTGGAATTTCTTTTCCTTTTATAACCATTATGCACATAATTTCATTAGTTTGTACTCCAATTTTGGTTACAATGTGCCTTAATAAACCTTTTCCAGTTGTTTCATTATAAATACTTATTTGATTTTCTATGAAAAAATCAAATATAAATTTGGCAATTTCTTCTGTTTGTTGATTTTGTATTAAGCACGTTTGAATTGGTATAATTTCATGAGTTCTGTTTGCAAATACTCCAATAATTGGTTTTCCATTTTTGTCTATTCCAACTGGGTATTGTGCTTTATTTCTATAATGATAAGGATTTTCCATTCCTAATACTTCTTGAACTTTTAGTTTTGTTTTTAAGTTTTTGTTTACTAAATTTTGAATTGCTGTTTGTTTCATTTTTAGGGTTTCTTCATAATTTATATGTCTTAAATTACATCCTCCACATCTTTTGTAAGTATCACAATCAGTTTCCACTCTATGTTTTGATGGAGAAATTATTTCTATTATTTTTCCAAAAGCATAAGAAGATAAAACTTTGACTATTAAAATTTTTATCTTTTCTCCTTTTATAGCATTTGGAATGAATATTGTATAATCTTCAATTTTTGCAATGCCTTCTCCTTCAAAGCCATTATCTACAATTTCTACCTCATATTGTTTGTTTTTTTCTACTGGAATTTTCATATATATCTCCTAATTTTATGTTTTTCCCGATTATTAATCTATAATTTCTTCAAATCTATATTTTTGAGTTACAGCAGGATATTTTTCATGATCTACTTCTGATAAAAACATTTTTAAGGGTCTAGCATAAATGCCATCTTTATGGTTGGTTCTTTCTTTATTATCCATACAATAATAAACAACTAGTTTTTCTCCTGTTTCACTGTGCTCTGCTATTGTGATTACAAATGCTTTTGTTCCTTTAAAATGTTTCCACATGGTAAAAGGTTTTACTATTCTTTCTTCCATTATTTTTTCTCCTTTATAACAATTTAATTATTTTTTTATTATTTTATTATAAAACTAAATAATTTGCAATAATTACTTCATTTCTTACTATAATTTTATATGACTTTTGGGCTTTATGTAGTACATACTGAAAATAAACAAATAAAAAATCTCTCTCTTTTTTATACAATATTTTTATTCAAATTTCTTCAACAACTAACAAAATCACCTTCATATCAATGTTTTACCGTTGACAAGATTATGTAGCTATGATATAATTGAGCAGTATTTGGTATATTTCAAATATACGTAGTCTATAAACCAAAACAATAATTAAAGGAGGTTTTAACATGGGAAGAGTGTTAACTAACGATCCCTATGCAGAACTTGAGGTGTCTTCGAAGAAGACAGGTGTTCACAAAGCAACAAAAAATTTATCCAAAGGATTATATCCTGGCGCTTTTTGCCAGATAGTTCCTATGTCGCGGAATTTACCTGATAGTGTCTTAAACCACTACGCTCAGGTGATTCATTCAGATGGTGTAGGCACAAAATCTAATGTAGCCTACTTGGCTATGAAAGAAGGAGTTAGTGAAGATTTCTTGTATAATCTGGCACAAGATGCCATCGTCATGAATACTGATGATATGGCTTGCGTAGGTATCACAAATGATATCTATATTTCAAACCACATCGCTCGTAACTCTAATAGAGTAAATGACGAAGCTCTCGCAAAGGTTATTCAAGGTTATTCTAATTTTTTCCAGAAAATGCAAGCATTAGGTATAAACCTGTATAATGCTGGCGGAGAAACAGCTGATGTAGGAAGTTATACAACAACTATGGGAATCGATGTTACTGCAAGTGCGGTTATTTCCAAAGATAAAATTATCGATTGTAGCAATATTGGTTCTAATGAGTACATTGTTGGACTTGCTTCAGACGGCAAAAGTAGCTATGAAGACAAGGAAAATTCAGGCATTAGAAGTAATGGCTTGACTCTTGCCATCAATACTCTTTTGTGTCCTTATTATCGCAAATATGAGGAAACTATGGATGGCACCATAAACAAAGAAAAACTATTTTGTGGTAAATACCATTTAGAGGACAAGTTGGAAGGCACATCTCTCACGATTGCTGAAGCGATTTTGTCTCCTACAAGAACTTATCTTCCTGTAATAAGAGATATTTTACAGGATGATATTCAAGTAAGTGGTATTATACACTGCTCTGGTGGAGGATTAACAAAGTCAATTAATTTTGGCAATGGCATAACCTATGTAAAAGACGCCGTATGCTGCTTGGCAGTTCCGCCCATTTTTAAAGAAATTCAGGAGATACGTGGCATCGATGACTACCATATGTACCAGACTTTCAATATGGGAATAGGAATGGAAGTTATTGTCAAAAGTTCAAGCGATGCTGATAAAGTTATCCAGTATGCTAATAAGTATGATATTCGTGCTTATTTAATTGGTCATACTGAAACTTCATCAGATGGTATTAACAGGGTAATAATAGGTTCAAAGTAAGCGAAGTAATCCCAAAGTTAATAAAAATACTAGGATAGTAAAATTCCTAGTATTTTTATTTATATGCTATTTTAATTTTTTATATAATTTTGTAAAATTTTATTAATTAATTGTAATTTTCTATGTATTTTTCACCTAATTCTATCATTTCTTTTGCTACATTTATTTGTTCTAGAGTCTTTTGTTTATCTGCAACAAATTCATCATCATAGTCACTATCATCTCTTATTTTACTTGCTTCACTAATACGGTGTCCTAATCCTTTTGGGAATTTTTCTGTTTTTACGTAATTTTTGTTAAAATATGCTAAAACATCTTTATGCCTTTTAAAATCTATTGGTTCTAAAGACAAAATAGCCTTTATACTATGAAAAATTGCATAATAAGCTCTATTGTTTGCACCTTTATATAATTTAGAATTGTATAATATTTGGCTTTCTTCTAAATCAGTTTTTGCCTGTTCTAACCTATGTTTTGCTAATTCTTTTGATATCTTATTGTTCATTTAAAACAACTCCTTCTTTTTGTACATTCATATAAAATGGTAATGCCTCTAACCAATAATTAAATTTGTCTTCATTTTTTACTAATGGAGAAATTGTTATTTCAAAATCATTATCATATTCTATATCATAAGCAATATAGGCAATTTTACTTCTATATTCTACTATTTCTTTATCTGTAAAATCTGTTAATATCATTATATCAATATCAGAATTTTTGTTAAAATCTCCGTCTTGCATAAGAACCATACAAAATTATTTTTTTTAAATGACTTCCTATTAATTTGGTCGTTTTTTCAGTAAATTCTTCTATTACTTTTTTTATATTATTAGGTATCTTTGACATAATTTTCGTTCCCTTTCTTTAAGTATTTTCATACATATTATACTATATAATCATTGTTTTATCAACTTATTTTTATTAAATAATTGTAAAAATAAGTTTTTTGCGAAGTAATAAAATAAACTAAAAAGCTATTGCATTAACCCCATAAGAAAAGAGAGATTTTAAAATCTCTCTTTTCTTACTATGGTGCGGATGAAGGGACTCGAACCCCCACGCACAGGCACTGGTTCCTAAGACCAGCGCGTCTACCAATTCCGCCACATCCGCATTTTTTTATATCTATATTATATTAGCATACTTTTACATTGTTTGTCAAGGACTTTCTATACGAATTTTACACAAAATATAGAATTAATCCACCAACAATCGCAACAATAAACCCTAAAATTTTTAATCCATTAGAAGCCTCATTTTGATCACCAAATCCAAAGAATTTTTTGGTTAAAATCCTAGCATCGTAAATAAGTATAACTCCAAATAATACTATTATAATTCCAATAAGTTTTAAAACTATTTGCCACATTTTTTATCAACATCCTTTAATTTATATATATTTCCATCATACTATGTAACAACTAAATTGTCAAGAATAGATTTGCCATTTTAAATTTTTTATGGTACAATTTGAAAAAACTAAAGAGGTGTAAAAATTATGATAGATGATAGTAAGTTTGAAGAAGCTAAAAAATATCTTTATTTACAAGATTCTTATCCGCTTCTTCACGAAACCACACAAGACAAAATTGATAACATTTTGTTAGAAGGTCTTAATATAAGTAAAAGTTATAATGGCGAAATTGATAGAGTTGTTTCTTTTCCAAAAAATGAAGATGATTTTAAAAAATATAATTATTACATTGGTAGAATGAATAAAGCACTTTTAGTTATAGGATTACCAAAATCTATTTTAGGAGATATTTCTATTCACAGCACTTCTGGGCATTTAATTGCAAACTGCATAACAGAGTTTCAAAAGCCACAAGAAACAATTCCTCCTAAAGGAGTTCAATTTCACAATTTAAGATATCAAAGATTACCTAGTAAAATACCTACTAAATGGATAATGGGATATTTTAATGAAAATAGCGATTTTTTTCCAAATTCTAACTATATTTTATCACAAGATAATGCTGAAGAATTACTAAAATCGTCTAGGCAAGATGTTCTAAATGAACTTCATAGAAGATACACATTTGTATATAGTCAATTGTTCGGTTCAAGTCGGAACTCCAAGTAAATCTAATAATTCTTTATCTGAAGATGAACGTTAATCGGATACCAAACTTTTGGTATCCGATTTTTATATTTCTATTCTGTTCATAAATTTATCTTTTACTAATTCTTTTAGCAAGGCATTCTCACTCTTTTCTAATTTTGGGTCTTCTGAAACAATTTTACTTGCTAAACTTTGTACCATTTTTAAAATTGGCATATCTTCAAATAAATTTGCTATTTTAAATTCAGGCAATCCATGTTGCATCGTTCCAAAGAAATCTCCAGAGCCTCTTAATTCTAAGTCCTTTTCAGATATTACGAATCCATCATTTGTTTCGCACATAACCTGCATTCTCTCTTTTACTGTTTCACTTCTTCCTTCATATTTTAATATGCAATAAGATTGATATTCTCCTCTTCCTACTCTTCCTCTTAATTGATGCAGTTGTGCTAAGCCAAATCTTTCGGCATTTTCTACTACCATAATATTACTATTTGGTACATCAACTCCTACTTCTATTACAGTTGTAGAAATTAAAACATCTATGTCTCCAGATTTAAATCTTTCCATTATTAAGTCCTTTTCTTTTGCTTTCATTTTTCCGTGAATGTATTCAACTTTATATTGCGGAAATATTTGCGTTTTATAGGTTTCATACAGTTTTTCTACAGATTTTAAATCTAATTCTTCATTTTCCTCCACCAAAGGACACACAATATATGCTTGATGCCCCTCTTTTATTTGTTTTTCTATAAAAATATTTACTCTTTCTGTCATGTTTTTCTTTACTGCAAAAGTTTCTACTTTTTTTCTGTTTGGTGGTAATTCATCAATTATAGAAATGTCCAAATCTCCATATAAAATTAATGCTAAAGTTCTTGGAATAGGTGTTGCTGTCATAACTAATACATCTGGATTTTCTCCTTTGTTTGCAATTTTAGTTCTTTGTTTTACTCCAAATCTATGTTGTTCATCTGTTACAACTAAACCTAAATTTTTAAACTTTACATTTTCTTCTATGATTGCATGTGTTCCAATTAAAATATCAATTTCTCCATTTACTAGTCGTTCTAATAGTTCCTCTTTTTTCTTTTTTGATATTCCTGATATTAAAAGTTCACATCTTATATTCAAGTTTTTTAAAATTTTTTGAAAATTTTCTAAATGTTGAGTTGCTAAAATTGCAGTTGGTGCCATAATTGCTACTTGATATCCACATTTTACTGCTTTATATGCAGCACACATTGCAACTACTGTTTTTCCTGATCCAACATCTCCTTGCAATAATCTATTCATAGATTTTTTGGATTCCATATCTCTGTCAATTTCTTCTAATACCCTAAGTTGAGCCTTTGTCAATTTAAATGGCAATTGATTTATTACATCTGACATTTTAGCTTCTTTACTAAATTCAATGCCGTTTTGTTCATTCATAACACTGTTTTTTATCTGCAATAACGCTAGTTGCGTTGATAGTAATTCTTCAAAAACAAATCTTTTTCTTGCTATGTCAAAATCTTTTAATTCTTTTGGGAAATGAATTTTTTTAGTTGCTTCATTAATTTCTTCTAAATTGTATTGTTTTAATATATATTCAGGCAATGTTTCTTTTAACTCACCTTCTACTTCTAGAAGTCCATTTTCCATAATTCTTCTTAATATATTTTGTGATAGTTTATATGTTAATGGATAAAGTGGGATTATTTTTCCTGTATTGAAATTTCCTTCTTCTTCATCAAATACAGGAGAATTCATTGTTATTTTTCCAAAGCTATTAATTATTTTTCCATAGAATTTATATTTTTCTCCCATTTTAAATTTACTTTTTAGGTAACTCTGATTAAACCATGTAATTGTTGCTGAACCTGTTTCATCTTTAACAAGTAATTTTTGCATAGTTTTTCCATGTAACCTAACATCAGAAAGTTTGCCACAAGCAACCGCTTCAATTAATGCTTCTTCACCATTTACACATTCTGCTATGTTTTTTACTTTACTTCTATCTTCATATGCTCTTGGATAATAAGTTATTAAATCTTTTAATGTAAATATTCCCAATCGATTTAATAATTCTGCTCGATTGGGTCCTACACCTTTTACATATTGTATTTCTTTACTTAAATTCATATTTTTTATTCCTTATTTTTATATTTTTAATAATTTAAAATTTAGACTATCTGCACTAACTAATTTAAATTCAATTCCTTCATATTTTTCTTCTACTGCTTCTTGAATTGATGTGCTATGTAAGTGCCCATAATAACATTTTTTTACGTTGTATTTTTTCATAACTTCGATAAATTCTGTTGTTTCTTTATTTTGAACATTTTGATTATTAATAGGAGGATAATGCATAAATACAATTATTTCTTTGTTGTTATTTTCATTTAATTCTTCTGCTTTTTTTAATGATAATTCTAATCTTATTAATTCTCTTTTTTGTAGTTTTTTATCTTCTCCTTCTTCCTTTTGTCCCCATCCTCTTGTTCCTGCTATTATGTAATTTTCAAATGTATATGCTGAATTATAAAGAAAATCTATTGTATTAAAGTTATTTTCTTTTAAAAATTTTTTCATACTTGTTACAGTTGTCCACCAATAATCATGATTTCCTTTTAGTAATAATTTTTTTCCTGGTAATTCGTTTAAATAAGAAAAATCTTCATAAGTATCTACTAAATAAGTAGACCATGAAAAATCACCTGGCAATACCACTAGGTCATCTTGCTTTACTTTTTCTATCCAATTAGATTTTATCTTTTCTTCATGTCCTTCCCAATTTTCTCCAAATATACTCATCGGCTTTTTTTCATGAAAAGATAAATGTAAATCTCCTATAGTATAGATTGACATTTGTTTCTCCTTATTTTTCATTTAATTTTAAGTTTGGCACAGCATTTAAGTTTAAATTACTTCTAATTCCTGCTATATAATTGTAATATCCTGCTGATGCTATCATTGCTGCATTGTCTGTACATAATTTTAAATCTGGCATATAAACTTTAATTTGTTCTTCTTCTAATTTCATAAATTCTTTTCTAATATATGAATTGGCAGATACTCCTCCTGCTAATGCAATAGTTTTTATATCAGTTTTATGAATTGCTTTTTCTACATTTTCCATTAATGTTTCTGTTATTGTTTTTTGAAAACTAGCACATAAGTCTGCTTTATTAATTTCTGGATTTTTATGATGTAAGTTTATAATTGCTGTTTTTATTCCACTAAAACTAAAATCTAAACTTTCCTCCTCAAAATGAGTTCTTGGAAGTTCAATATTTGCTTGTCCTTCTTTTGCTAAATTATCTACTTTTGGTCCTCCAGGATATCCGAAGTCCTACAACTCTTGCTACTTTATCAAAGGCTTCTCCTATTGCATCATCTCTTGTTTTTCCGAAGGACTTCAAATTCAGTATAACTTTTTACATAAATAATTCCGCGTGTTACCACCTGACATCATAACACATAAAAATGGTGGCTTTAATTCTGGATAAGTAATATAATTTGCTGCAATATGTCCTTGTATGTGATTGACTCCAACTAGTGGTATTTTATTTGCAAAAGATAATGCTTTAGCATAAGAAACACCTACTAACAAAGCACCTACCAATCCTGGTCCATAAGTTGGGGTTATTGCATCTATTTGTTTTAACTCTATACTCGCTTCTTTTAGCGCTTTTTTGGCGACTCTTGAAATAGCCTCAATATGATTTCTAGATGCTATTTCTGGCACTACACCTCCGTATTTTTCATGAATTGGAATCTGCGTATCTATAATATTAGAAAGAACCTCTCTACCATTTTTTACAATAGATACAGAGGTTTCATCGCAACTTGTTTCAATTCCGCATTATAAAAATATCTTTTTCCACTATTTACTCCTTTTCGCTAATCAATGTCAATGTGGGGACAGGCACTACTACCACCAAAATGTCAATGTCGGGACAGGCACTAACACCACCAAAATGTCAATGTGGGGACAGGCACTAACACCGCAGGCACTAATACCACCTTACACCCCAAATATTAATTTTCCTAAATACATTATTCCACTTGATACTGCGTTTATTACTGGAGAAATTATTACACCTGCGATTCCTGTTATCCAAATTACTACAAATATTATATAAAATATTTGCTCGTTGTTTCTAAACCATTCTTTTGCATTGTATGGCAAAAATGGCATGATTATTTTAGAACCATCTAATGGTGGTAATGGGATTAAGTTAAATACTCCTAACCCTATGTTGATTGCAATTGTATATTGTATTAATAACATTATTATATATCCAACTGTAGAGTTTAAAAATGTTATTCCAGTAAATTTATATATTGCATAGTAAATTAATGTAAATACAATTGCTAATATTAAATTCATTGCAGGACCTGCTACTGATACTATTGCTTCTCCTTTTTCCATTGAATATTTTCTTGTGTAATTGCTAGGATTTACATGTACTGGCTTTCCCCATCCAAATCCTGCTACTAATAGCATTAATCCTCCTATTGGATCTATGTGGCTAAGTGGATTTAGATTTAGTCTCCCTTCCATTTTTGCTGTATTATCTCCTAATTTGTATGCAGCATATCCATGTGCAAATTCATGAAATGTTATTGCAATTAATACTCCTGGTATGCTAATTGCTAAATTAAATAATGCTCCTGGATTTGTTGCGTATTGAGCAAAAGCAAATAATACTAATATTATAATAATTATATATATTGTTCTTTTATCAAATGAAAAATTAAACATTTTTGTTTTTCTCCTGTATTTTATTTTTGTTTAATATATCATAAAATGTTAAAAAATTCAATTGTTTGTACTTAATTTCTTTTTTGAACAATATGGGCATTTTGAATTTAATTTTACTCTGTTTGCAACTATCATTTCAAATTCTTTATGACATTTTTGACAAGTCCATTTTGCTTTATAGTTTGAACCTGTACTAATTGTATCTGCTGACATTATGTTGTTATTACTCCATTCTTTGGCCAAATCAGGTTTTTTTACTGCTAAAGTATTTTGTTTTCGTAAATGATAATGTAAATTTTCTATTTTTTCCAAATCTCTATTAAAATCAACATCTTTATTTAGTTGTCTGTTTGTTTTTTCTTCTAGAATTGATAGTATATTTTTTACTAGTTCATTTAAATTCGTTTTTCGTTCACAAGGTACATATTTTATAATATTATTTTCATAAGTTATTTCATTATTTCCTTCTTTTTCTTCTTTTATTCTTATCACTTCTAATCCATTTTTTGATAACAAATTGTCTTTTCTTTTTTCTCTTTTTTTCGAATCTTCATCTGAATGTCTATACCATCCATCATATTCAATAACAATTTTAAGGGATTCTATGTATATATCTGCTGTGTATTTTCCAAAAAATCTATATCCAAATTTGCAATCATAAAATTCTTTCTTTAAATAATAATATATTACTCTTTCTGGGAATGACGTTTTATTTTCTTTAGCGCATATTGGACAATTTCTATTTAAGAATGTTCTATTTGAAATTGTATCTTGCCATATATGATTTGAATCATATTCACATGTCCACCATACCCTTTTACCAGACCCAGGGCTAATTTCAAGTGGATTTAGTGCTCCATTTTTTATATAATTCCATTGTTTTGCAATGTTTGGAAATTTCATTACTAAATTATATTCGGCTGATACTCTTTTATTGCTGCAATATGGGCAAATTGATTTATTTTTGTTTATACTATTTTTGGCACTGCGAACTCTTTCTGATATACTGCTTTCCCATTCGTGCCCTTTATCACATTTCCACCATACTTTTTGCTGGCTTTTTGGTAAATATTCTGTTGGTGGTTTAGCATTTTTTTCGTAGTTCCATTCTTTTGCTAAAATAGGATTAACTTTTGCAAAATTATAATATGGACTTGGTCTTTCATGTATACAATATGGACATTTTTTTATGCTTCCTTTGCGTGTCATTTTATTTGGAGATTCCATCCATTTCATTCCACATTTAGGGCATTTCCAATTTACTTTCTTACCTGATGAAAAACCTATTTCATAACTTTTTTTCTCATTTTCTGCATTTTCATATAATTGCAATAGTATGTTTTCATTATTTTCTATACACCATTCTCTTAAATTTTTCATGATAAATTTTTCTCCTTTTATTAATAAATTTTTAATAAAAATGAATCCAAATTGCTAAGTATTTTTACTTAACAATTTTGGATTCATTTATTTTTTTATGAAAGTGGTCTCATAGTTGGAAATAGTAAAACATCCCTAATAGATATACTGTCTGTTAATAACATTACTAATCTATCAATTCCTATTCCCAATCCACCTGTTGGAGGCATTCCAATTTCTAATGCTTGGATAAAGTCTTCATCCATCATTCCTGCTTCTTCATCTCCTGCTTCTTTTGCTTCTACTTGTTTTTTGAATCTTTCATATTGATCTATTGGATCGTTTAATTCTGAGAAAGCATTTCCATATTCACGTCCTCCTATAAATACTTCAAATCTTTCTGTCATTTTTTTATTATTTGGACATTTTTTTGCTAATGGTGAAATTTCTACTGGATACTCATATATAAATGTTGGTTGAATTAATGTATTTTCTACATATTCATCAAAAAATAGGCTTATTACATCTCCTCTTGTTTCTTTTGTTTTATCTGGTATTTCTAATCCTCTTTCCTTTGCTAGTTTTACTGCTTCTTCATCTGAATTTATCTCATTAAAATCTACTCCACAGGCTTCTTTTATACTATCTATCATTGTTATCCTTTTCCAACCAGGTTTTAAATCAATTTCTTGTCCTTGATATGTTATTTTAGTTGTTCCTAAAATTTCTTGTGCTGTTCTTGAAAAAATTTCTTCTGTAATGTCCATCATATCATGGAAATCTTCATATGCTGCATATAATTCTAACTCTGTAAATTCAGGATTATGCCTTATATCCATTCCTTCATTTCTAAATACTCTTCCTATTTCATATACTTTGTCAAATCCACCTACAATTAGTCTTTTTAAATTTAATTCTAAAGCAATTCTTAAAAACATATCAATATTTAAAGAATTATGATGTGTTATAAATGGTCTTGCTGTTGCTCCACCAGATATAGTATTTAAAACTGGTGTTTCTACTTCTATATATTTCTTTTCTTCTAGTATTTGTCTTACTTTGCTAATAATTTTGCTTCTTAAAATAAATTTTTCTTTTACTTCTGGATTTACAATTAAATCTGTATATCTTTGACGATATCTTAAGTCTGGATCTTTTAATCCATGGAATTTTTCTGGTAATGGTCTTAAAGATTTAGAAAGTAATTTTACTTCTTTTGCATGCACAGATATTTCTTCTGTTCTTGTTTTAAAAACAAATCCAGTAATTCCAATGATATCTCCTATATCCCAAGTTTTAAATTCTTTATAGCTTTCTTCACCTAAATCATTGATACTTACATAACTTTGAATTTTTTCATCACAATCTTGAATTGTACAAAAAGATGCTTTTCCCATTATCCTTTTTGCAATAATTCTTCCTGCTACTGTTACATCTTTTTGCTCAAATTCTTCGTAATTTGATTTGATCTCTCCTGCTGTATTGGTTCTATTAAATTTTGTTACTTCATATGGGTCTTTTCCTTGTTCTTGTAGTTCTGCTAATTTATCTCTTCTTATTTGCATTAAATGATTGATGTCTAATTCTTCTACATTATTTTCTTGGTTATTGTTTTCTTGCATTTATATTTCTCCTTTAATTTATTTTTTATATATTATATAGTATATAGTAAATTTTAGTAAAAGTAAAGTTCTATTGATTTGTCCACTTCTTAATTTATAAGGATTATGTGATTCTAGTTATTATTACAGGTATAGTAATTTCGCTTAATTTATTACTTGATTTTTCATCAACTAAAATCCAAAAAGGCTTTCTTTGTATATCATATCCATTTATCCTAAGCACTGTAGAGTCAAAAAACCATAAACCCTCCTCTAATCCATTGAAATTCACTTCACCATATTCATTGGCAAGTACTTCATGATCTACAGCTGTATTACTTAAAATACACCAATCGCTAAATTTAGTACTCATTTCTACTAGTTTTTTTATTCCTTCTTCATCCCATTTATATCCATCTCCTACCATTCCTTCACAACCATCAAACTTTCTTTCATAGGTAAGATTTTTATTCTCATCTGGCACCGTAAAAACTTTATATGCCTTCATATCAAGTCCCACAGGAATTTGGTCATTATCACTTGTAAGTTTTATTTTTAAATCAGCATATCTTCCACCATCTGAAAACGCTATATCAATACAAAATGTATTTATATTCCCGCGCCGTTGAAGTAGGAATTTGTGATCCACCTCCAGTAACAGAAACTGTTATTTCTACTGTTTGTTCTTCTGATTCTATATTTCCATTTTTTATTTTTATTATATAATTACCTGCTTTATTTACAACAAAGCTCAAATCGTCGCTTGTACTCCAATATTCTTGAGAATCCAATTTATATTGTACCTGCCATTTTTCTATATATCCTTCATTATATTGAATATTAGATATATCTATTTTCCATTTATCTTTTGATTGTTGATTTACATTTACATCAAAAGTAGGTACTCCATTTTTGTCTTCATATTCTACATTATAAAAACTATCAGGTAATTGTGCTAGTGTATAATACATTTTTCCTTCATAATTAAGTCCATTATAGCTTATAATGCTCCTTCTTTTTACATTAACAAAATAAGCATTTTCAACGCCTTCTATTCCTAATTTCTTAATTAAATCATTATTCCAATATTTGTATTGATCTTTTTCTGTTGAATAAATTCCTGCATTAAGATCTGAATTTAATGCTTGAAATATTTCATTCTTTCTTGTTGTAATTTCACTTGTTGTTGTACTTTCTAAGCCTAATATTTCATCCCCTTCATATGAAGTATTATTTGCATTTATGCTTTCGCCATTTATATATTTTTCATAAATTGCATTTACTTCTGTTTGCATAACTTTCATTTCTGCTGTAAATGTTGTTAGTTTTGAAGACTCAATAATGTCTCTACCAGTATATATTGCTACTGATGATAATATTGCTAATACCATTATTGTTACTATTAATGAAATTAGTGTAACACCTTTTTTATTTTTCATTTGTTTCCTCCTATTGTTTTTAGATTTTGGCTGGGGTACTGTGATTCGAACACAGGAATGTCGGAGTCAGAGTCCGATGCCTTACCGCTTGGCGATACCCCAATATTAACTATTTATATCTTATCACTTTATTTGCTTTTTGTCGAGGTTTTAAGCAAAAGTTTTAAGCAAAAAAAGATTTTCCAATTTAATTGTTATTAATAACTATTAATTTAGAAAATCTTTTGTATCTATATATTTAATAAAATTTCTTCGCATTCTTTATAGTCTGGCAAATATTTTTCTAACATTTTAAAAAATTCTTTTGTATGTTTTTTGTATTTTAAATGACAATATTGATGTAATACAATATAGTCTATTACTTTGCGGCTATATTTAACAATTTCTGGATGTAATGTTATTTTTTTATCTTTACAAATACCTAATGTTTTTATCCTTTTTATTTCATATTCTTCTGGTGCAAATTTTAACATTATTCTTGTTTTTTCCATAGCTCTTTCAATTTCTACTTTTGCAATTTGTTCGTACATTTTATTAATTGCTAAGTCTAAAATCTCTTGATTGTCTATTTTTTTATATTGATTTGGAAGTGATATTTTTATTGTTTTATTTTCTAGGTTTAATTCTGTAATTTTTGTATTTTTGTAAATTATTTTTACTCTATAATCTACTCCTAATATTGGCACTGGATGTCTTTCTATATTAGTATTTGCAGTTGTTTTTAAATTTATTTTTCTTTTAGTTGTGTTCATTTTTATCACTCCTTATTTGTTTTTTGTTCAAATATTTGTTTTTCGAATTGTTGTTCGCTTTTGTTGTTTCTATTTTATATTTTATTTTTATTTTTGTCAATACTTTTTCTAAAACTTTTTAAAATTTTTATTTCTTTTTTTTATTATTTATAATATAATCTATATAGATTATAGATGTAACTACATTTATATAATAATACTCTTCTTTTAGGAGTGATATTTTATGAAAAAAATTTTATTTAAAGGCTGTGGTACAGCCATCTCTACACCTTTTGATGAAAATGGTGTAAACTTAACTGAATTTGAAAGGCTAGTAGAAAATCAAATTCAAAACAAAGTAGATAGCATAATAGTTTGTGGAACAACTGGAGAGGCTTCTACTATGACTGTTGAAGAAAAATTAGCAACTATTGAATGTGCTGTTAAAACATCAAATGGAAGGATTCCAATTATTGCAGGTACAGGTGGAAATAATACTAAACAAGTAATTGAGTATTCAAAAATGGTTGAAAATTTAGGAGTAGATGGACTTTTAATTGTAACACCATATTATAATAAATGTACTCAAGCACGGATTAATTGAACATTATAAAACAATTGCTAAAAATGTTTCTTTGCCTATTATTTTGTATAGCGTGCCTAGTAGAACTGGTGTTAATATTGAACCTAATACATGTTTGGAACTTTCAAAAATAGATAATATTGTAGCAATTAAAGAAGCAAGTCGGTAATTTATCACAAATTGCTCAAATTGCTCATTTATGCGGTGAAAATTTGCATATTTATTCCGGAAATGATGATCAGGTTTTACCTATTTTATCTCTTGGTGGAATTGGTGTTATTTCTGTTTTATCAAATGTTATGCCAAAATACACTCATGATATGGTAGAAAACTTTTTAAATGGCAATATCGAACTTGCAACAAAAATGCAATTAGATGCAATTCCTTTAATTAATGCATTATTTAGCGAGGTAAATCCTATTCCTGTAAAAGCTGCTTTAAATTTATTAGGATATAATTATGGCATTCCAAGACTTCCTTTAACTAAAATGACTGAGAAAAAAGAAGAAATATTAAAAAATGAATTGTTTAAATTAATGAAATAATAGAAAGGATATTTAAAATTATGTTAGAAGTAATGGTAAATGGATGTAGTGGAAAAATGGGACAAATAGTGTGCGATTTAGTAGAGCAAGATGAAAATTTATTATTAAAATGTGGATTTGATAAAAATGTTACTGGAGAGTTTGCTTTCCCTGTTTTTGATAAAATCGAAAATATTAAGGAAAAGCCTGATGTAATTATAGATTTTTCTGTTCCAATAGCCACTTTTCAAATTTTAAAATATGCAAGTCAAAATAAAGTACCTGTTGTAATTGCAACAACTGGATTTTCAAAAGAAGAAGAACAAAAAATTAAAGAATATAGTAAACAAATTCCTATTTTTAAATCTGCTAATATGTCTTATGATATTATGATTATGAAAAAATTAGTGCAATGGCTTGCTCCTTTATTAAAAAACACTGATATAGAAATAACAGAGACACATCATAATAGAAAAATTGATAGTCCAAGTGGAACTGCCCAGATGCTTGCTGATTCTATAAATGAATCTCTTGGAAATACTCTTTATTGTGAATATAATAGACATGATAAACATCAAAAAAGAGATAAAAATGAAATTGGTATGAATTCTATTCGTGGTGGTAATATTGTTGGCGAACATACTGTTCAATTTTTTGGAGAATTTGAAACTTTTGAATTAAAACATACTTCTTATTCTAGAAATGTATTTGCTGAAGGGGCAATTAAAGCGGCAAAATTTTTAATTAATAAACCTGTTGGCTTCTACTGTATGGAAGATATGTTTGATTTATAAAAAATAAGAAAAATCAAGATTTTTCTTTATAAGAGTTGCTAACGCAACTCTTTTTTGCTATAATCCAAATATG
>CANQHU010000041.1 GCA_947623945.1 uncultured Clostridia bacterium
TGGTGCTCCCTCAAGGATTCGAACCTTGGACCCACCGGTTATGAGCCGGTTGCTCTGACCAACTGAGCTAAGGGAGCATACCCTTTTTGTGTTTAGCACAAATAAAAGTATAAACCATTTTCTTATAAAAGTCAATACTTTTAGACTAAAAAATTTCATTATAATTTGTAACCATCTTTGCCCCCTGTTTAATCAATTCATTTGTGCCAACAGAATTTACTGAATTAATATTGCCGAGGAACAACAAAAACATCTCTTCCCTGTTCCAAAGCAAAATCTACTGTAATTAAAGTTCCACTTTTTTCTTTGGCTTCAACAACAACAATACCTTTACTCATTCCACTAATAATTCTATTTCTTGATGGAAAATTAATTTTATCTGGCTTTGTGCCAAGAGGATATTCAGAAACAATGGTTCCTCCTGTTTCTATTATTTTTTTTGCTAATTCTTCATTTTCTTTTGGGTATATGGTATCTAGTCCATTTCCAAGAACTGCTATAGTTTTTCCACAATTATTAATATTATTGTATTCAATTTGTGCACAAATACTCCCTATATGTGCATAACTATCAACACCTTTTGCTAAACCACTTATGATATTAAAACCTTTTTTAGTTAAATTATATGAAAAATATTTTGCAGCACTTTTTCCATATTCTGTTGCATCTCTACATCCGACAATTCCAAATGCTTGATTTTCTAAAATATTTTTGTTTCCCTTATAATATAAGCTAATAGGCGAATCATATATCTTTTTCAAGATTTTAGGATATTCTTTATCTTGAATAGTAATTATGCCAATTTTGTTTTTCCACATATACTCTATATGTTTATCCACAATTTGTCTTACTTTTATATCTAAAATATTTTTTATTGTATTTTCACCTATTCCTCCTATTTTTATTAATTCCTTTTCTTTTGCATTAAATATTTCTTCTGGATTTTGATATATTTCTAATAATTTTTGTTTTCTTTTGACTCCTAAATTTGGTATTAGTGATAACCAAATCCAATATCTTTTATTTTCTAAATTTTGCATCATTTTCCTCCTTTTAAAAGGTTTTTAAAAAACAAAAAGAGCATTATAAACAATAATAATGCCCCTATTATTTTTATTTAATTATTTTAAAATGTAGATTTTTCGTTGTTTTGCTCTATAGCTGCTTTTATTACATTATTCATTAACATAGCAACTGTCATTGGTCCTACTCCCCCAGGAACCGGCGTAATGTAACTTGCTACTTTTTCTACATTTTCAAAATCAACATCTCCTACAAGTTTTCCTTCCTCTGTCCTATTAATTCCTACATCAATTACAACTGCTCCTTCTTTTACCATATCTTTAGTAACAAATTTTGCTTTTCCAATTGCTGAAATTAAAATATCTGCTCTTTTGGTGTGTTTTTCTATATTTTTGGTTTTTGAATGACATACTGTAACAGTCGCATTTTTAGCTAAACAACATTGAATTAGTGGTCTTCCAACAATATTGCTTCTACCTAAAATAACAACTTCTTTTCCTTCTACATCAATATTATATTCTTCTAGCATTTTTATTACTCCATGAGGTGTACAAGAAATAAAAGTGTCTTCTCCAATTGCCAATTTTCCTACACTAGATGGTGTAAAACCATCTACATCTTTTCTATAAGAAATAGTTTTAAATGCTTGATTAATATTTAAATGATTTGGTAATGGACTTTGTAATAAAATACCATTTACTTCTTTTTCATCATTTAATTTTTTTATTAAGTCATTTAATTCTTGTTGAGTAATGTTTTCATCTAATAAAAATTCTTCATATTCAATTCCAATTTCATCACAGGCTTTACTTTTATTTCTAACATAAACTTTTGATGCTGGATTATCTCCTACCATTATTACTGCTAATTTTGGATTAATTCCTTTGGCTTTTAATTCATCACATTCAACTTTTAAATTTGTTCTTATTTTTTTTGCTAATTCTTTTCCATCAATAATTGTTGCCATTTTGTATTTCTCCTATCATTTTATATTCAATATCCTCCATATGTGGAAACATTTCTTTTACTCTTTTTAAAGTAAGCATTAACATTTTAGGTTGAGGATTTCCTTTATGATCAGAAAGTAATTTTTGTGTATAACAGTTTTCTGCTGTTTTAAATAATAAGTATCTATTTCCTACATAAGTATAATATATTTGATATCCATTTTTCAAATCTTCCCACATTTTTTCAAACGTATAATCTTCCATATTTCCCCCTAATCAAACATATGCTCAATAAAATCTGATAATTCTGATTGTTCTCCTTGTTCTTCTTTTTTCTCATTTCTTTCTTTAGCTGCCTTACTTTGTTCTTCTAAGCTAATTCCTCCATCTAATGATTTTTTCCACTCTTCTTGTTGTGATTTTTTTTCGTCCATTTTTTCTTGCATAACATAGTCTTGATATTGTTCTGATAGCCATGTTTTTAGCTTACTACTATCTTGTCTCAAAATTTCATAAATTTTATCTTCATTTTTGCTAATAATTCTATTTATAAATCCTCGTGTATCTTGCTGTATATCATCAATTCTATCCATACTATATCCTCGTGCATCTAAAATTCTATTTTGCCTTGACTGAACATCTCTTAAATAATCTTCTAATATATTTCCTATTGTTCCTGTTACTCTTCCATCTTCTAAGTCCATTTGCTCAATTTCTTGCTCGTGTTTACTTACATTTGAAGTTACATTATTATCTAAATCTTGCTCAAGGCTTCTCATAAATGCTTGAACATATTGAAATTGACTTGTTTTTCTGTTTTCATCTATATATTTATTAACTTCACTTTTGGCATATTGCATATTTCCTTCTATATATTCCTTAATAGAAGTTGAGCTACATTGTAAATCTTCATACCTACTTTCTAGTCCGTTAAAGACTTCTAAAACTATCCTTTCAACTTCTTGTGGCAGTTCACCATCATATGCAATTCTTGCCATAACTTTCCTTTTAAATTCTTCTAATCTTTCATACTTATTCATTATTTTTCTCCTTTTCTATTTTATCATTTCTTTAAAATCTTGCTCAGTTATAATTGTAATTCCCAAATTTTGTGCTTTTGTAAGTTTGCTTCCGGCATCTAGCCCTGCTAATACATAATCTGTTTTTTTAGATACTGTACCAGAAGTTTTTCCTCCAAATTTTTCTATTAAATTTGATGCCTCCCCTCTTGTATATTCTTCTAATGTTCCAGTTAGGACAAAAGTTTTTCCTTCAAACCTGTTGTCTATGTTTTCTTCTTCATAAGCTACAGTGTTTACTCCTGCTAATTTTAATTTTTGTATTAAATCTTTTGTTTGATTTTGCATAAAAAATTCTTTTATACTGTTTGCTACAATTGGTCCAATGTCATTTATCATACTTAAGTCTTCTAATTTTGCATCTATTAAATTGTCTATTGTTTTATATTTTTTTGCTAGTAATTTTGATGCTTTTGTCCCAACATGACGAATTCCGCATGGCTGTGATTAATCTATATAAATCATTTTCTTTACTTTTATTGATAGCATCTATTAAATTTTGTGCGAATTTCTTTCCATTTTTCTTTAAAGATGCTATATCTTCTAGTTTTAAAGTATATATATCTGATATATTAGAAATTAAATTTTTATCTAATAATTGCTGTATAATATTTTCTCCTAAGCCATCAATATCCATTGCTTCTTTTGATGCAAAATGTACTAAATTTCTAAATAATTTTGCAGGACATTCTACTCCTGTACAGCGAATTGCTGCTTCTCCTTCTTCTCTAACTGCTTCTGCTCCACATACTGGGCATACTTTTGGCATTTCAAAATCAATTTCGTTACCTGTTCTTTTTTCTTTTTTTACTTCTACAATTTCTGGAATGACATCTCCTGCTTTTTGGATTACAACTGTATCACCAATTTTTAAATCTTTTTCTTTTATGAAATCTTCATTATGGAGTGTTGTTTTTGAAATTGTTGAACCTGCTACTTTAACTGGCTCTAAAATTGCCATTGGAGTGATTACTCCTGTTCTTCCTACTTGGCAAATAATTTCTTTTAATTTTGTTTCTTTTGTTTCTGGTGGATATTTATAAGCTACTGCCCATCTAGGAGTTTTTGCTGTGTTTCCTAAAATTTCTCTAAATTTTAAGTTGTCTACTTTTATAACTGCTCCATCTATTCCAAATGTAAGTTTTTCTCTTTCTTCTCCTATTTTTTCTATTGCTTTTTTTATTTCATCTATTGTTTTACAATAAATACGTACAGGATTTACATTAAATCCTAGTTTATTTAAATATTCTAATTCTTCATAGTGTGATTTAAATTCTTTTCCTTCTATTTTTTGTACATTAAATATATATATATCCAAAGGTCTTTCTTTTGTAATTTTACTATCTAATTGTCTTAAAGATCCTGCTGCTGCATTTCTGGCATTGGCAAATAATTCTTCTTCATTATTTTCTCTTTCTTGATTCATTTTTTCAAAGTCGTCTTTTGATATAAATACTTCTCCTCTAACTGTAATATCTATATTGTCTTGTATTTTATCTGGAATTGTTTTTATTGTTTTTAAATTATTTGTTACATCTTCTCCTACTTGTCCATTTCCTCTTGTTGCTCCTCTTACAAAGGTTCCATTTTTGTATTCTAATGCTGCTGATAGTCCATCAATTTTTGTTTCTACTACATAGGTTACTTTATCTATTCCATTTTCTTTTGCTTTTTCGTTTATTTTTGTAACAAAATCTTCTACTTCTTCTATGCTAAATACATCTTGCAAACTTAGTAAAGGTACTTCATGTATTACTTCTTCAAAACCTTTTTTGACATGTCCTCCTACTTTTTGTGTTAAGGAATTACTATTATTAAATTGAGGATATTCTTTTTCTAAGTTTCGTAGTTCTACAATTAACATATCATACTCAAAATCTGATATTTCTGGTTTGTCTTCATCATAGTATTTTCCGAGCATAATATTCTGTCTGTTTCCTTAATTGTTCAATTCTTTCTTTTGCTTGTTTTTCATTCATCTTGACACCTCTTATTTTATTTTCTTTATTATATACAATTTAAACAAAAAAATAAAGGAATTTTTAAAATTCCTTTATTTTTTTATTATTTTTTATTTTAATCTGCTCTTGCAAGTATTATCATCCTTGTTTTTGCATTTTCTGTACAGGTTGATAATGTAATTTCTGGTTTACCATTTGTATCTCTTTGGTAAAAAGATGTATCTGTGTCTCCTGCTTCAAATTTGTTATATACAGTATAAGTTACTTTCTTTCCTTGGTTATCTGTTATATAAATTTTATCTCCGTTTTTTAGGTTTTTGTTATTAGAGAAGAATAATCCATTCCTGTAGTTATGTCCTATTATTACAGAGTCTCCTTCTTGGTTTAATCCTGCTCCCCATAAGAAAGCTACAGCAACTTCTATTGATCTTTTTGTTACTTTATCTAAGATTGGGTATTTTATTCCTGTTGCTGGGATTTCTATTGTTCCGAAGCACCGTAAATCCTTGATAAGTTTTATTTGTAGTTGTTCCACCTCCACTACTAGTATTAGCATCTTGAATACCACCAAATGGATCATCATTTTCATTATTTTCGTTTTGTTCTGGTTCGGTTTCTACTGGTTCGTCACTAGGTTCTACATCACTTGATATTTCTCCTTGGAAATTATCAACAAATTCTGATGTGTCCTTTGTAATAGCATATTTTTGGTAATAATCGTACCCTAAAAATCCTAACAATACAAGTATTGCAATAATTACTATAACTAGTATTACAGTTAATACTTTACTATATTTACTCTCAAACATAACTTTTACCTCCGTACATTTTTTCTACTATATTTATTATACCATAAAATACTAGAATTGTACAGTTTTTTAAAGTATTTTTTCCCCTAGCATTTTTCCTGCTAAAATATGAAAATGTAAATGTTTTATACTTTGTCCTCCGTTTTTTCCACAGTTTGTAATTACTCTATATCCATCTTCTTTAAAGCCTTGTTCTTCTGATATTTTATTTATTACTCCAAATATTTTTCCAATTAATGCTTCATCTTCTTTTGTTATATGTGCTAATGAAGTAATATGTTTTTTTGGTATTACTAAAATATGAATTGGAGCTTCTGGATTTATATCATGAAATGCTAAAACTTCTTCATCTTCATATACCTTTTTAGAAGGTATTTCTCCTTTTATTATTTTACAAAATAAACAATCTTCCATTTAATTCTCCTTTTCTAGAATTGCTTTTATTCTTCTAATCCCTGATGAACTTGCTTCTTCTTTTTTTATTTTAAATCTTCCGAAGTTCTTTGGTATTATTTACATGTGGTCCTCCACACAATTCTTTTGAAACATTTCCGAATGCTATAAACTGTTACAATGTCTGGATATTTTTCAATAAACATACATTCTGCTCCAGATTTTATTGCATCTTCTTTTTTCATTTCTTGTTTTGTTACTTCTAATCCTTCTTGTATCCATTTGTTTACTAAATCTTCTACTTGCTGTTTTTCTTCATCTGTTAGTTTATGATCACAGTTAAAGTCAAACCTCATTCTTTCTACTGTAATGTTAGAGCCTCTTTGATGTGCATCCTTTCCGATTACTTGTTTTAAAGCTGCATTTAAAAGATGTGTTGCAGTATGATAAGCTATTGTTTGCTCATTTTGTTCTGCTAATCCTCCTTTAAATTTTTGCTCTGAACCTTGTCTTGATTTTTCTTGATGCTCTTTAAATAATTTTTCAAATTGCTCTAAGTCTACTTTATATCCATGTTCTCCGTGCTAAATCTTTTGTTACTTCTGGTGGAAATCCATATGTGTCATATAGTTTAAATACTACTTCTCCTGGTATTTTTCCGTCATTTATATTTTTTATTTGTTTTTCAAATTCTCTTTCACCATTTGCTAGAGTTTTTACAAATTTATTTTTTTCTTCTAGTATTGTATTTTTTATAATTTCTTTATTTTTTTCTAATTCTGGATACATTTCTTTTAAGTTTTCCACATTTATATCTATTAGTGTTGATAGTTCATCTAAATTTATTTGCAATTTATTTAAATGTCTTATCATTCTTCTAATTAATCTTCTTAAGACATATCCTCTATCTATATTACTTGGTCTTCCTCCATCTGCTATAATCATCATACTTGAACGTAAGTGTTCTGCAATAATTCTTCTGCTTTCTATGTAATTTTCTTTTTGTAGTTCTTCTAGTTTTTCCATTACAGGTTTAAAAATTTCTGTATCAAATGGTGTTTCTTTTCCTTGTAATAACATTGCCATTCTTTCTAATCCTAAGCCTGTATCTACATTTTTTTGTGCTAGTTTAGAATATCCGTTTTTGTCTTTAAAGTATTCCATAAATACATTGTTCCAAATTTCAACATATTTACCACAATTACATGATGGTTGGCAATCTTTAGAGCATGCTGGTTTTCCTGTATCATAGAACATTTCTGTATCTGGTCCGGCATGGTCCTTCTTCTCCTGCTATCCACCAGTTGTCATCTTTTCCATAGAAGTAAATTCTTTCTTCTGGTATTCCTGCTTTTCTCCAACTTTCTGCAGATACTGTATCTTTTGGGCAGTCTTCATCTCCTGCAAAACATGTTACAGATAATTTTTCTGCAGGTATGCCTAATTCTTTTGTTAGAAATTCAAAACTCATTGCAATTGATTCTTCTTTAAAGTAGTCCCCTAATGACCAATTTCCAAGCATTTCGAAGTATGTTAAGTGTCGATTATCTCCTACTTCATCTATGTCATTTGTTCTTACACATTTTTGATAGTCTGTTAGCCTTGTTCCTTCTGGATGTTTTTGCCCTAAGAGATATGGTACTAATGGTTGCATCCCTGCTGTTGTAAATAATACTGATGGGTCGTTTTCTGGTATTAGTGGTGCTGATGGAATTACTTTGTGCCCATGGTTTTTAAAATAATTTAAATATTTATTTCTTATTTCTATTGCTTTCATAAAATCTCCTCTTTTTATTTAATTTGCTTTAAAAATTATACCTTAAATACCACAAAAAATCAACATTTTTTAAAATTTTTGTATTAAATAAAGGCCTTATAGTTATAAAGCCTTTTTAATAATTATATATCCATTTGACTACCTAAAAATGTTGCTGCTGATTGAGCTACCTTTTTTTCCACATCATTCATTTTACCATTTGGCTCTTTTGCCATTAAAATAACTGTTCCAATTGTATCTCCATTAGAAATAATAGGATATACTACTTGTGCATTATTTTTTCTTTCTTGATTATCATTTTTGGTAATTGGCATTGCTTGGTTGCTATTTTCACTACTTGTATAAACTTCTTTGTCTTCCATTAGTTGCTCTAATTCTTCACTAATATCTTGCTCTAAAAATTCTTTCTTAGAACCTCCTGATACTGCTATAATTGTGTCTTTATCTGTAATACAAGCAATGTGTCCTGTTGTTTTTGATAATGTTTCTGCGTATCCTGCTGCAAATTCTGAAAGTTCACCAATAGGAGAATATTTTTTTAATATCACTTGTCCTTCTCTATCTGTAAATATTTCTAGTGGGTCTCCTTCTTTTATTCTTAATGTCTTTCTTATTTCTTTTGGAATGACAACTCTTCCTAAATCATCTATTCTTCTTACAACTCCAGTTGCTTTCATAATTTTCCTCCTTGCTATATTTTTTGTTTATATTTTTATTATGACAAATAAGGAAAAAATTATACATAAAAATGAAGACTTTATAAAAAGTCTTCCAAATTTTAATTTTTATTCTTCTTCTACTTGCTCTTCTTTTTTAGGTAAAAAACTCATTTTGTATTTGTCTAAAATATATCCAATATCTTTAGAAAATTCTTTTAGCATAACAATTTTTATACTAGGATCTTTTCCTTTTAAATAGTCATCAATTATTTGTTTTAATTGTTTTATATTTTTCATTTCTGGTTCAATTTGTTTTGTATAAAGATTTGCTCTATCAATTAATTTTTCTTTAATTAATACAATATCTTCATTACTTGCACAAGAAATTCTTTGGAATAATTGGAAAGGATCGTAATATTTAAATATTGGTATTTCCATACATTCTTTATCAAATTTCTCGTAAAATTGTTCCATTTTCATAGGAATACATTTCATTACATCTTCTGCTTTTTCTCTGTACATTTTATCTAATAATTGATCATTTAAGGTTTCAAAATGTTTTAAAATTTCTTCCATATCTTCTTCAACTTCTTCTATTGCAATTTTGCCTAATTCTTCTTTTGGGTTTGGACAATAGTTTGATGTTAAAGAGGCAATGTTCATGCCATCAAAGAATACGCTTTTTAATGTTTTTAAGTCATATTCTATTAATCCTTTTCTTGAAAAATAACTAAAATAAGCAAATAATTTTACAGTGTCTATTAAGGTTAATCTTCCTTGTTTTACATCTTCCATTACTTCATGAATTACATTTGTAAATTGGTCATCTGAGATTTTCCAATATTCTTCTGTAAGTAGTCTTTTATATCCTGGCAAGTTTTCTGTATCTACTGTATTTCTTATTGTTTCCATGTTATCTTTAAATAATTTCATGTCAAAAATACGTGTTCTAACGTAGTATTCAATAAATTTAAAGAATCTGTATTCTGATTTAAAATTGTAATAATAATTGTTATCAAACTCTTTAATGTAAAATTGTCTGTTATCCATTAAAATTCTTGAAGATACTAAAATTGACTTATACTCTTCGTTATCTTTGATGTTAACAAATTTATCTTTTGTTATTTTTCCTGCTTTTATTTCAAATGATACAGCAATTGTGAATATTAACATTGTTTGCATTACTCTATGGTTTGTGTTTGGATAAGATTTATTTACCATTTCATAAATTTTTTTGAAGTCATTTAATGCATGTTTCAAAATTCTTAAGTTTCTTGTTCCACTTTTATTAAAAGTAGATACAATTAAATTGGTATTTTCACGTAAAAATCTAATTAAATCTGGATTATTTTCATATCTCATTAAAATTCCATTAATGATATAATCAAATTTTGGCGCATATTCAAAGGTTTCTCCAATTAATTTTTCTTTTATTCTTTCATAGTCATTTGCTTTATCAAAAACATGCTCAATTTTTTCTTGAATTTTTTCTACCATAGGTTTGTCTGTTTTGTTTAATTCATCTTGTTTGTCTAAAAGATATGTTGCAATAAATGTTTTCATTTCTAGATTAGAACTTTTTAGTTTTGTAGATAATTCTTTTTCATTACATATAATTATAGTTTTTATATGATCGTGCTCTACGAAGTTATTGATGTATCCTAAAATATCTATAACATCAACATTTGCTCTTTCTAAGTCATCAAAGCATAATACTTTATCATCTGTTGAGAAAAATGCTCCATAGTCTACTTTATCTCCATTTTGCGTGACACCAAAAAAGTTTGCCATATCTATTCCTGTTTTTGCATATTCTGGAATTGTTGTTTGACCATTTGCGTCCATGAATTTTCTTAAGTTTTTGTCCATTAGTTGTGTGGTTTCTATAAATATTTTTTTGCTTATTTCTTCTAGGTTTGAAATACCATATAAAGACATATAAATGGTTGTATATCTTTTTCCATTTAATTGTAATGATTCTATTTTGTTTCTAATTTTGTTATTCCAAAAGTGGGTTTTACCAGAACCCCATTCACCATTAATCATTATGGCATAATCTGTGTAATCTGATCTTACATAGTCTAATATGCTTTCTACTAAATCTTCCATTTTTTCCTCCTTAGCTCTTTTAACTTTTTAGCTTAACTTTTATGTAATGTTAATCTTTTGCTATTGTAAATACTCCTATTTTTTCAGGTTTTGCTTGCATTAAAACTTTACTACATTCTTTTACTGTGCTCCCTGTTGTATAAATGTCATCTATTAATAATATTTTTTTGTTTTGTAATGTTTTTTTGTTATGTAGTTTGTATGCTCCTTGTATATTTTCTTGTCTATCTTCTTTGTTTAGTTTGCTTTGTTCTATTATGTTTTTAGTTTTTACAAGAGAGTTATTATTGCATTGCATTTGCAATTTTTTTGCTATTTCTTTTGCAATTAGATAACTTTGATTATATCCTCTCTCTTTGTACCTTTTTGTACTTATTGGAACTGGTATTATTGTATCATAAGATTTCAAAATTTCAAATAATTTTTCATTTTTTAACAAAAAATTTACAATTGTTTTGTATATGTATGGTTTATCATTAAATTTATAATTTAATATTGTTTTTCTTATCATTCCCTGATATTTAAATAGATATAAATGTTCTTGAAAGTAATTATTGGAATTTTGTTTTTTTTCGATTTTAAATTCACTTTGATTTTCTAATTGTTTTTTGCATTTATTACATAAAAATTCTTGATTTAATTTTCCACATATTCCGACATGTTGGTGGATAAATAAGATTTAATAATTGTTCTAAAATTTTCGTTTTTTCCCTCCTTTTTAAGCAAAATGAATTAAGCATTTTGACAATTTTTTGCTAAATTATATTTTTGTTATCAAAATGCTTTTCTCATTTTGTATTCTAATCCTGTATTTCGCCTTTTTATATCTACATTTTGTATCATAAATTCTACTACTTTTTCTATTCCGACAATGATTAGTAGTTTTTTTGCTCTTGTAATTCCTGTGTATAGTAGATTTCTTGTAATTAACATTCTCGCAGCAGATGGTACAACCATAATAACTACATCAAATTCGCTTCCGCTGAGATTTGTGAATAGTTATGGCGTAACTATGCTCTATTTGTTCTAAGTCAGCAAATTCGTACCATGCTACTTTTTCATCATCAAATCTAATTTCTATTTGTTTTTCTTTTTCATTTACTTCTGTAATTGTTCCTATTTCGCCATTAAAAACTCCGCTTCCTGGCTCTGTTTTTCCTTGCACTTGTTTTTCCCAGTAAATATCATAATTGTTTTTAATTTGCATTACTCTATCTCCGTACACGGTATATAACACCTTGACTAACTTTTTCTGGTAAGTTATCAATATTTGGATTTAATTTTTGTTGAAGTGCTTTATTTAATTCTTTTGTTCCAAGCAATCCTTTTTTTGTTGGTGATAATACTTGTATATTTTGGAAGAAATCAAAATTTCCATAGTTTTTTAGTCTTCCTGTGCAAAGTGAAATTACTTCTTCTAACATTTTTTCTTCATTATTTCCTTTTATAAAGAAAAAGTCTTCTTTCATTTCACTAGTTTGTTCTTCTTCTTTGCTTAAAAATTTTTCTCCTGAGTTTACTCTGTGTGCGTTTAAAACTATTTTACTTTTGGCTGCTTGTCTAAATATTTTGTCCAAATGGATTGTTTGCACTTGTTCCGAATTAATTAAGTCTTTTAATACACTACCAGGTCCAACAGATGCTAACTGGTCTACATCTCCTACTAAAATTAGTTTTGTGCCTTGGTAAATGCATTTTAATAAGTAACTCATTAAAAACATATCTACCATTGACATTTCATCTACAATTATTATATCTGCATCAATTGGTGCTCCTTCATAATTTGATGTATTTTTATAAAAGCTATCTTCATCAAATTTTCCAATTTCTAATAGTCTATGAAGTGTAGATGCGTCTTTTCCTGTTGTTTCTGTCATTCTTTTTGCGGCTCTTCCTGTTGGAGCACATAGTACAACTTTTTTTCCTTTTGATTCATATATATCTATAATTGTTTTTATAGTTGTTGTTTTTCCTGTTCCTGGTCCTCCTGTTATTATGACTACATTGTTTTCATTTACTAATTTTACTGTTTCTTTTTGTTTATCTGATAATTCTATTTTTGAATCTTTTTCTACTTTTTTTAATTCAAGATCTATATGAGGTATTTTTTTCATATTTTTTGCTTTTTGCAATGTATGAATTCTGTATGCTATTTCTTCTTCTACTTGGTAAAATTCATAAAGATATACATATTCTTCTTTTTTGCGCTCTTCTAATGCTATTTCGTTATTAACTCTTAAGTTGATTAAGCCATTTTCTATGTTTTCTTTTTGAACATCTAATAATTCTATTACATATTGAATTAAATTTTCTTTTAATACACAACTGTGTCCGTTATAGGTGCTTCTAATTAATGCATGTTTAATTCCACTTTCTACTCTTTTTTCATTGTCGTAATTGATTCCTAGGTTTAGTGCCATTTGGTCAATTTGCTTAAAGTCTACTCCTCTTGCTATATCAATTAATATGTATGGGTTTGCTTCTATTTGTTCTATTGCATTTTTTCCTAATAAATCATATACTTTTTTTGCATGTTCTGCACCTATACCAAATTTTTCTAAAAAGCCTACAATTTGCCATACTTCCCAATTTTGCATGAATGTTTCTGCTATTTCTTGGGCTCGACTTTCTGTTATTCCTTTTACTTGTGCTAATTTTTGTGGTTCATTTTTAAAAATATTAATAGTTTCTTCTCCAAATTTGTTAACTATTCTTTTTGCTAGCGCTTCTCCTACTCCTTTTATATTTGCGTTTGCTAGGTATTTTTCTAATGCTTCTAATGTTTGTGGCATTACTTTTTCAAATGTATCTATTTTAAATTGCCTTCCATAATCTTTATGTTCTACAAATTTTCCTACTAATTTTAAGGTGTCTCCACTGTTTACAAATGGTAAATAGCCAACTACTGTAGTAAGTTCATCTGCTGTTTCAAAGTCTGCTATTGTGTAGCTATTTGTTTCGTTTCTGTATATGATTGTTTGTATTTCTCCTATAATTTCCATTTGTTTCTCCTTTTGGTTTTTGTGAATATTAGTTTATCATAAAAAAGTAGTTATTTCAAGAGCTATTAAAAGTAAAAGGGAATCGTTATATTGATTCCCTTTTTCTTAGTAAGAAGCACCATTCTTCAACTACCCATTTTCCATCAACTTTAGTTGGATCCTTAATGACATTTCCATCTTCGTCTAAATTAGTTGGTAAGCTCCCAGGATATTTGTGTGACCATGTACCATCTTTATCCTCTCGTAAGAAATGATAGTTTCCAGTACGATCTCTTTGGAAGTATATTTTTCTTTCTCCCTCTTTGACTTTAAAGTCTAGATTAACTATTATCACATCATAATTAAATACAGTCCGCAATTCGTTTATCAATACTCCTATTAATACTTCTGTTGGAGTATATGTTACGCAAGTATTTCCCGTCAACTCTCCCACTAATAAAAACTTATTTTCCTTTAGGTCTAACACATATGAATAACAGCTAGCTTCTAAAAATGGCATCCAATCGTTTGGATTAAATTCAGTTGAATTTTCTATTTTCCGAACTTCCTGATTTGCTTTGTTCATTGTAAAGCCTCCTTTTGCTTACTCTTACTATACAGTATATTTTACCATATTTTACATAAAATGTAAAGTTATGCGTTTGTATTATGCGTTTGTATTATGCGTTTGTATTATGTGTTTGTATCAATTTTTAATTTAAAATCATACAATAATATGGTAGGAGGAATTTAGGAGCAATGGAATTTATATCAAATATCATTTTTTGGACATTAGCAATTTATGGTTTGTTTGAAATTATTAAGGATATTATTTACATTTTTACATATACAAAATTTCAATCTGATGGAATTTACTTAATTATTGCTGTTAAAAATCAAGAAGAAAAAATTGAAGGCTTTTTAAGGTCAAGTCTATTTAAAATATTGTATGGAAAAGAAGATTATTTGAAAAATATAATTGTTGCCGATTTAAAATCAACTGATAATACAAAGGAAATTGCAAAAAAATTGGAAAAAGAATATGATTGCTTGAAAGTTACTTCTTGGAGAGATTGTAAAGAAATTATTGATAATGTAGATGAAAACTAGAGTCAATGTGGGGTTTGGTGGGTTTGGGGACAGGCACAACGTTGACTTTTTTGTCAATGTGGGGACAGGCACCAATCCCACATTAATGTCAACGTTGTGCCTGTCCCTATCCCTACATTTTTTGATTTTTCTCATTGCTCTCTTGTTACTGTTGCATTTGTTGCTCCCCATTTATCTTCTGGTATTTCTAGTGGACTTCCTTTTTCTAGGATGATTGATGTTAAGTTAGGACAAACATTAAATGTATCATACCCCACTTCTAAAACACTCGCTGGAATCCTTATTTGTTTTAAATTTTTACATTCTGAAAACGTCCAACTCTTTAAATGCTTAACATTAGAAAGTATGACATTTTCTAATGCTCCACACTTTTCAAAAGAACCATTCATAATCTCTACATTCGAAAACTTAATACTTGTTAGATAATTACAAAATCCAAAACCACAATAATCTTCATACACGTTTGACACATAAGCTTCCTCAACTCCAGAGCTGCCAAATGCATATCTATCTATCTTGTTAACATTATTAATTGTGACTTTTTTTAATTTTTTATATCCTGAGAATGCTGTATCTCCAATAGTTTGGGTATCATAAATTTCTAAATTAACAACACTTTTTGATAAACTAGAAGGTTCATAACCAACTTGAGAAGGATCACCTTTATATGCAAATATATTACAATTTATTGTATCTAAATGTTTTATAACTAAATTAGTTACACTAGTACAATCTTCAAATGACTTTTCTTCAATAGTTTCTATTCCATCTATAGTTAAGTTAGTTATATTACTACATCCTTTAAAAGCATCACTCTTTAATGTTCCTATAGCATTAATTGTAACATCTATTAAACTAGTACAATTTTGAAATACATTACTGTTTAATGTTTCAACAGTATCTGAAATAACAGCTGATTGAAATCCTGTGTTAGCAAAAGAACTAACTCCAATTGACGTAACCCCTGCTGGAATATTTAATTCTCCTGTTAATCCTGTGCATCCAGCAAATGCTCCGTCTCCTATTGTTTTTACTGTATCTTCTAATATTAATTTAGTAAATTTTGAACTACTAAACATTCCCGCTTGAATATTAGGTGTTCCTATTGTTAATGTTCCTTGAAATCCTGTAGTTGAAAAAGCTCCTGCTTGTAATGATGTTACACTGCTTGGAATTGTTAAATTTCCAGTTAAACCTGTGCATCCGTGCAAATGTTCCTCCGCTTATTGTTGTTATTCCATCTGGTATGATTAAATCTCCTGTAAATCCACTACATCCAGTAAAAGCTACTCCTATTTTAGTAAGACCTTCTGGCAATTTTAATTCTCCCGTTAATTTACTACAACCATTAAACGCTCCATCCTCTATTACTTTTACAGTATCTTCTAATATTAATTTAGTAAAATTCAAACCAACAGCAAAACAACCAGTAGGTATATTTTCCATACCAATTGTTAAAGTTCCCTGAAATCCACTTCCACGAAAACATCCTGCTCCAGATGTATCTAATGTTGTTACACTGCTTGGAATTACTAAGTCTCCTGTAAGTCCACTACAATTGTAAAATGCTCCATATCCTATTTCTGTTACAGTATTTGGTATAATTATATCTCCACTTAGTTCGCTACAATTTGCAAATACTCCATCACCTATTATTTCAATTCCATTTGAAATTTCTAGTTTTTTATTTTGAATAATATCTTGTTTATCTACAAAAATAGAACTATTTAAGTCCATTCCTGCACTAGATCCATTGCCACAAATTCCAACTATCCTATTTCCATCCACACAATTTGGTATAACAATTGTATCTCCATCAAAACCATCGCCAATATATTTGACTATAGTATCTTTTGCCTCATTTAATTCCCAATCTGAGCTAGAACCTTCTACTTTTTTAAGTTCTTTTTCGCCTTCATGAACTTCTCCATTAGTTTCAACTGTAATTAAATAACCATCTACTGGAACAGTAATACTCCCATCCAAATTTTCTGTAATATCTCCATCTGTTAAGCCTAAATTTTTCTTTAAATTTTCTTTCAATAAGCTCATGTCTACTTTTAAATCTTCTCCAATAGCCCCTGCCACTTCAACTTGTACTTTTTCAAGTGCTCCCGCTCTTTTACTTCGTTCTGCACTAGTTGTCGCTTTCGTTAATATTCCATTATCTCCTGTTAATGTTGCTATGCTTACAGCAGCTAATATTAGCAAAACAATAATGTTTAGTATGTTATCGATGGTTAGGCTGTAGAAAATCAGACTGGCATAAACTATTGGACCAGCCTGACCATCTATAACATTCATAGTAGTAAATTGCGGTAACTTTAAACAACTTGCTATGGGTTTTCTATTTTTTCCTCTCACTTCAATTTTGTCTCCTTTGTTACTAGTTAATGGTTTTAAAACTAAAATAAGCTAAAAACTAATTGACTGCAACAGTTTTGTAATGAAAACTT
>CANQHU010000042.1 GCA_947623945.1 uncultured Clostridia bacterium
ATACGAGTATTACTATACTTACAACCACTACAAGTAAACTAATTTCATCATAACAGCAGTCTTTATACACCTTTAAAACCGCCTTACCGCCGAAAAATCCAGCTAATCCGATTATACCAAATGATATAACAGCAAAAACTATCAATACAATAATATTCGGAATACCTGTAGAAACTGCCAATTTTTCAGATATATTGTTAATGCAGTTAAAAATTATCATAATCACGTTTTTAACTGCATTAAAAGCATCTATAAAATCAGATTTAACACATTCTGACTTAATCGCTGTAAACAAAGTAGCCAATACACCATAAGCAAGCAGAATAAGCATAATCCATTGACATTTTTCAAAAAATTGTGTATTTAGTTCTATCGCTCTATCTTCTATACGTTTTTCTTGTAAAGCTACTAATTTTTTATATTTAACTTTTTCTCTTTCAGCCTGTTCTTTTTCTAAATTTGCCTTTGAAATAGCTATATTTGCACGTTTTTCAGAGAGAGAAACCGCCTCTTGACTTTTTTGTATTTCGTTCTTCCATTTCTTCTCTTTCTCTTTCAAGTTGTTCTGCAATTCTTTGGCTTTCTTCAATTCTAAGTCGCTCTCGTTCAGTTTCTCTATTATCTCGGCTTGTTGTGCTACTTTTGACCTTAGTGTCTGCTCGTCTAAGCGTAGTTCTTGTATCATCTCGGTCAAGTCTGAGTTCATCACTGATAGTTGTTGATTGACTGAGAACAGTTCTTGATTTTTCGAGGATAGTTGCTGTATCAGCAACAATAACTCGTCCGTACTGGGTGACTGAAGCTGTTTTGACGGCTCGACTTTGTTCTTCTGCCTGTCTTCGTGCATTGTCCGCAAACTCACGTTCTAATCCCTCCTTGCTGAAATCTATGTGATAATATTTTTCCAACTTGTTATTTCTGATTTTGCACTGTTTTTCACCTTGATTTTGTCTTTCAAAGTCGGTAAATGTAATATATTTTCGATTATCAGACCATAAAACATCATAACCGTTAGCGTTCATCATTTCAATAAACTGTTCACGGCTTGTAGCTTGCTCTCTGCAATCCATAATCGCAAGTGCTATATCCTGCACATAACTTTTTACTTCGCCCTGCTCTGCCCTCTGTAAAAGCCTGTACTGCTCTTTTTTGTATGCTGTTGTTTCTTCTCGCTCCCTGCCGTCAAACGTTTTCCCTTTGCACGTCAGACTAAGCCCGTGCTCAAGGCATATTTTGTCCGATAAATCTTTCATTTCCTGCAATTCTGTACTTTTTTGCTGAAATTTGTGTCCGTCCTCAAAACTCACGGAATTGAGAATAAAGTGCGTATGTACGTGTTCTCGGTCTTGATGCGTTGCTATAAGTACTTCAAACCCTTTAAACTGCGGACAACTTTTCACAAATTCATTTGCTATTGCGTGTGCCTGTTCGGGCGTAATTTTCTCATCAGGAGCAAAACTCTGAACGTAATGCTTGTACGTTCTGCCACCTGTCTTGTTCCAAAGTAACTTTGTCACCTGCATTTCCTCGTATGCAGTTTCAGTTGATAAATTATAGCCACTCAATAACTTTTGTTCAGTCTTTTCATCTTTGCAGACATAAACTATTGCTGTTTTTATTGGTGATTTTGAAGATACTGCCTTAATGATTGCCATAAACTTTTAAGCTCCTCCTGTGCCGTTCTGAGTTTTGATAATGTTTGTGGTAATTCATTTTTGTAATCAACAAATCTTCTTGCATTAAGCTGTGCCGCTATCTGATTGACATTGTTTCCTTGTCGATTCAGCTCCGTTCCTTGCTTTTTTAATTCGATAACAAATTCTTTCAAATCATCAGTTTTAACAATTGGTGCTTGCATTACTGCCCTAAGAATGTACTCCTGATTATTTAATCCGCTGTCGGCTATCTTCTTCATTATGGTTTCACATTCTTTTTCTGATACTCTGAATGTCATCTGTTTTGGTCGTTCTTTATTCATATTTTCTCCTTTCATCAACGGGGGTCAAGGGGGTGTCCCCTGCAAGCTACTGAAGTTTATCACGGAGTGATAACACTTTAGGAAGCTTGCATAAATTATTTCTTAATTCATTATACCATATATTATATAAATTTAGTCAAGAAAATTCAAAAAATTTCCTTATACTCTTGACAAAATAATCTCAATCAATTATAATTAAAAAAGCTGATAGAGTAAGGCAATACCCTATCAGCAGAGAACCAAAGAATCAGAGCTTCTTTGATACCCTTGTAAGTTTGATTATATCATAATCAACTCAAAATGTCAAGCCCTATTTTAACACAAAATGTGGATTTTGTCAAGAGTATTTCACTGTAATTCTTTGGAAAATTTTCAAAGGGTTACAGTTTTTTTGACCCAATAAAAAGGAGTTGCAAAAATGAACGAAATTATCGAAAAAATCAAGCCCTATCTGCTTGATTATGTGAATGAAATCACGACCAAATCAAAAGGCAAAGACCAGTATGTATGCCCATTGTGTGGCAGCGGAACAGGACATAACGGAACGGGAGCATTTACTGTGTACCCTGAAAGCAACAGTTATTTCTGCTTTGCCTGTGGAAATCACGGAGATATTTTTAATCTCTATGGAGCAGTCAACAACGTAACCGACTTCAGAACTATTGCCGACGAGCTCTCAAAGAAATATCATCTGCCGTCATCAGACTACGAAAGCAAAAAAAGCAACTCAAATAAATTGATGTTGCTCCGTTCTCACATCTATACAGGCATGAACGGCGACAAAATAGCTATAAAAACTATTTTCAAAAAGCCTGATGGTTCTAAAACGGCAAAATGGGAACGTTATGAGGGTAATAACCTTGTCAAAGGTCTGAACGGCTTACAGATGCCATTGTATCACGTTGGCAATCTTGACAGCACAAAGCCTGTATTTATTGTTGAGGGTGAAAAAGACGTTGAAACAATGGAAAAGCTCGGATATATTGCTACAACAAGTCCGAACGGTGCTGGCTCTAAATGGAAAGACGATTACACCAAGTACTTCAAGAATTTTGATGTAATTATTCTGGCTGACAATGATGAAGTCGGTCTGAATCATGCTACAAATGTTTCTGAAAAAATTCAGACTGTGGCACATTCTGTCAAATTAGTTCCCTCACAGGCTCTCTATAAGCCGTTACAGCCCAAGGGAGATATATCTGATATAGTTGACCTTGTGGGCATTGATGAGGCTAAAAGGCTTATTGAAAGCGTTCTGAATGGCAATGAGTACATATTTACGCCCAAGCTGTCATCAGAAACGCAACAGCAGCAGGTTTACATAAGCAGGAAAAGACAAATAATCACTTATGAATTGTTTGCTGAACATCTCGAAAAACAGGGGTATTCTGTAAGATACAACCAGATTTCCCATAACTTCGAATTTTTCGGTTTTGACGAAAGAGAAAGTAAAGAACACTTGGCTGAAATTGTACCGACAATTTTGTACGACCAGTTAAAAGTGCTTTATACTCATGTAAACAAACAAGTCATAACAGATTACATAACCAGATACGCAACAAGAAACAGATACAATCCTGTTCTGAGTGCCATTAAGTCAGTGAAATGGGACGGCGTAGACCGTGTTAAGCAGATTTATGATATATTCAGAATACCAGCCAACACGGAAGAGGGCAGATATAGCCGTACTTTTATCTTAAAATGGCTGAAACAGTGCGTTTGTGGATTGTATAACAATATTGATAATCCATTCTCACTTGACATTATACTTGTATTTCAGGGCAGACAGGGCATAGGCAAAACAAGATTTTTTGAAATGCTTGCACTAAATTCAAAGTATTTTGGTGAGGGCATATGCCTTGACCCCCGTGACAAGGACAGTGTTATGCAAGCAACAAGCAAATGGATAAGTGAACTGGGTGAAATTGGTTCTACAATGCGTAAGGATATGGACAGCGTTAAGGCGTTCCTCACAAAGTCTACAGACGAATACAGAACACCTTACGGCAGAGCCAGCTTGCACTATCCCCGTATGACTTCATTCGTTGGTACAGTTAATGATGAACAATTTTTAATTGACCAGACAGGCAATAGGCGATTTGTAACGATTCCTATAGACCCAAATCTTGTAATCGATTACAATACGCAAATAAAGCCGTTTGATGCCCTTCAATTGTGGTCGCAGATATATGAAATGGTTAAAGACGAAGAAAAATCAAGCTGTTTCAGACTTAACGAAGATGAAAAACGCTATCTTGAAAAGCGTAATTCTGAGTTTGTCAAGCCGATGAAAGGAGAACAAGAAGTACTTGATACACTGGCAGAACAGCAGACACAAGAAAAAGGATTTGCCTGCACAACTAAAGAAATAACTGTAACTGAATTTATTCAGCATAATGGTTTGAAATATGATGCCCGAACTGTTGGTAGAGTTCTGAAGAAACATGGTTATACACCTGTAAAGAAGAGAGTAAACGGAATAGTAACACAAGTCGTCAAACTTCCATACAAATATTATCATAAGTCAAACTTGTAAAATTTAAATTTAAAAAATACTTGACATGTTGCAAACAGAGAAATTTGATTGCAACAGCTTTGCTATACTTTTTTGAGTGTTGCAATCACGAAAAATTGATTGCAACAGCTTTGTTATACCTTTTTGAGTGTTGCAATCACGAAAAATTTAATTGCAACACTTTTTTTTTGCTATTTTCAGCCATCTGCAAATTTTACTTTGTGCATTTTGACAGAGGTGTTGCAATTAACGATTTTTTTTGATTGCAACACCTGAAAATGCCTAAAAATAGGGGATTTATTTAAAAAAAAGCCCGAAGTGTTGCAATCAACGGTTTTTCTTGATTGCAACGTTTTTTTTACGGTATATAGCATCAAATCCGTTAATGTTGCAATTGTTGCAATTAATTTTCAATAGAAATTCAAAAAAATAGTAAACATGAAATTGTAATAGTTACAAAACGATTACAAAAAATCCCAAAAAAGCGTTTTTTCAAACTTTTACAAGAAATTTGATTGCAACAATTGCAACAATTGCAACATTTTTTGAGTTTAAGGCTATAAATAGCCAAAAAAAGTGTTGCAATTAAAAAAAAGTTTAATTGCAACATTTTTGCAACAGTATACAAGATTGTCTATTTGTGTAAAATGACGAAGCACTACAAATTTTTATTTTTTTATTTTAACTAAATGATGTTTTTGAGAGTACTTTCGTGACTTTTGAGAAAAGAGTGTGCTTGGGTTGTTTTTTTGGAGCATTGAAAAATTTAAAATCATGTGATATACTGAAATAAAAATTGAAAAAAAGGTGATTGTATTGAATTTTGATGATATTTTCAGAGGATATTGAAAAAATTCTTAATTTTTGTTATGCTAAAATAGGTGATAAGCAGTTAGCAGAGGACTGCACACAAGAAGTTTTTCTTATACTTTCAAAGAAAATGCAAGTTGAAACTTGATACAGATATTGCTGCATGGCTTTATGGAACAGCAAAGAATGAAATAAAACAATGTCTTAGAAAAAATAAACATGATAATGTATCTGTTGATGATTTGACGGAGCTTCCTCAAAAAACACAAGAAAACACTGGCTTGTTTGATGAAGTTATTACTGATGATGAATATAGTACTTTAGAAAATTATTATCTTAACGGCGAAGATGTTTCAAAACTTGCTGAAGATAAAAAAATATCCGTTTCGGCAATGTATCAGCGAATACATAGGATTAAGCAGAAAATAATAGAAAATTCTGATAAATTGCACAATCTTATGAATAAATAATTGTGCAGGTATACAAAGTTTTTAATAAATTTCAAAAGTTTGTCAAAAAAGCCTTTATTTTTGACGTATATAAGTGAGGAGTTTTGATATGAGCAATAAAAATATTATTGAAAAGGTTCTTAGTGAAACTAACAGATTTCAGAACAAGTCAGCTGATGAACTTAGGGAAATGCTGGATAATGAACTTAAGCCAAGCAGTAAGATAGATTATTCACTTATTGATGAACTTACAACGGCTATAATTGAAACTGACGGAAATGAACGTTTAACAGTAGACGTTGACGAAAAATTACGCCAATTTAACAGCAGAATTAATAATCATCGCAGAATATTGTTTCCTAAATGGGCAATTTGTTTGTCAGCAGCTTGCGTTATGTTGTTCTGTGCAAATTGTATTTCGGTTTTCGCATGGGATATGAATATTATTTCAGCAGTTGTGGAGCTCACAAAAGGTGGTTTTTCCGTTAATTTTAATGAACAGCCGAAAGAAATTGTTCTGTCTGCCTCTGAGGACGACCCTTACGGTTTTAAGGCTAAACTTGCGGAATATGATATTGAATTTGAAACTCCCCATTATATTCCTGACGGGTTTATTTTAACAGAAATTGAAACAAACACTAATGAAAATTATGCTAATACCGTTCGCTTTATCTATGAAAACGGTAGGCAGAATTTTAGTTTTACATTTACGAAATTTTTTGATGAGATACCTAAGATAGGAGTACCCAGTGACCATTATAACATTTCAGAAACAACGGTAAACGGTAAACCAGCTATTGTTTCAAAAGAAGATAACCAGTATACAATAACATTTATCAATGACAAAACATCTTTTTTTATGTTTACACAAGATGTTCCATATGATGAATGTGATAAAATAGTAGCTTCGATAAAATAAGGAGGAAAAAATGAATAAAAAAGCATTGATATTAAGTGTTTGTGCTTTGATATGCAGTGTTCAGACAATGCCTGTAAAAGCAGCTTCTAATACGGATACAAGTGTATCAGAAAGTAATCAGGAACGAACATCAGGATTGATAAGCCAATATTATATAACTGTTACTGAATCATCAGGTAAGTTATGTATTAATGGAACAACAGAGAGTAATTTAACTATGAAATCAATTGGCTACAAGGATATTTTCATAGAGTATAGTTCCGATAACGTTAATTGGAAAAGGGAAAAATCTCTTGATGATATGCTTAAATCAGGTAGCAGTTACTACCTTAACAATTATTCCGTGTCGGTCAAGGGCGGTCGTTATTATCGTGTTTCTTTGACTCATTATGCTAAAGAGAGTAGCTGGTTCGGCAGTTCTCAGAGCGTTAATAATACGTCCAACAGCGTCTGGATAAATTAATCGTCAAAAACTTGAAAAATGGATTGAATACTTTTTCGCATTTTTTTCTGCAAGAGTTTTACTATTCTACAAATTATCACACTGTTATTTTCCATTTTGCAAGTTAAGTATAAAATAATTTTTAAGATTAACTTAGTTAATCAGAAAGGACATTAAAATGAAAAAAATTTTTTCAACCTTTGCTGCTTCTTTAATGGCAATATCAACTCTTAGCAGTTTCAGCATCTGCGGGTAAAGACCCTGACCCAAAAACAATGGGATATACAGGTGAATGGAGATATTACTGGGAATAATGAAAAAATTAAAAAAAATATTTAATTTTGTTTTCGCACTTTCGGTAATAATTACGGGACTTTCAAGTCCCGTAACAGATGTTGCCGGAATATATGTAAGACCACCAAAAAATGAAGTTGAAACGTGCAAATGAGCTTGGCAACTGGACAGACCGTTTCAAATTCTACAACGGACGATACTCTCTTCGGAGTGAAAAATGGTGTGGAAACGATGTGAATTATGTTGAATATTTACAGAATACATCAAATATTCAGTTGATTAATCCTTTGGAACGTTTTAATGCCTGTACGAAAAGCGGACGATGCTGCGGAATGTCACTTCTGTCAATGCTTGTACATAATGGTGTTTTTTCGTCTTCCGATATACAGGAAGGCACGGAAAAACTTATAGACGTAAACTGTAATACTTTATTGTCAGAATGTCAAGATGACCCTGTAATGAGTAAAATTCTTGCTTATCAGCTAAGACAGGACAAAATAGATTTTAATCTGTTGATGAAATGGAGTCTTTCACATTACAATAAGTCTGAACAGGTGGATTATCTGCTGGAAACAGCGAAAAAAGCCAATCAGAACGGAAAGTATTTCTTATTAGCATATCATGACACTAATCTTTGGCACGCAGTTACGGGAATTGGAATTATGGACGGCGAATGGGAATGGTACGGTAAAAAATATGATAAATGTATTCTTACGATTGATACAAACGTATTACATGAGGACGAAGAAACAAGTGATATAGTTTCATATGGCTGTACTGAAAATGCCTGCCTTTTTGTAAATTCCGAAACAAAAGAAGTATGTATACCGTTTTACTTTGACCCTGAACAGTCCGCTGATATGATATGTGGAGAAGATTTTAAGGTTTTTACTCTTGATGATGACAATTTTGTAAATTACAAGGAAAAAATCAATCCTTCTGATTCATATGACACAAAGATTTCAGACATAATTTTGGACATAAGCAGTGTTACTGTTAAAAATGAAAATAAATGTGATATTACTGTTACCGACATCGACAATACAATTTATGACGGAATATCGGAATGTAAGGCAGTATTTCCGAATGATGGCGATGAGTATGTAATGAGAGAAAAGGATTTTAAAGTACAGAATACAGAAAATGCCGAAGATTTCGGTATAAACTTCATTGACATCAATCATGCTGTTTATACTGACTTTAAAGGTGCTGCAAACAATATTTTCTATAATTCAGATGAATTTAATTTCGATGTTTCAGCACCGACAGATTACAACGTTTCAATGGTCTTTGAAGAGGGCAGTTATAACTTCACACCGCATTACAGATTTGACTTTTCGGGAAATACTGACAACGATTTTAAAGCCGTACAGACTGACAAGGGAATAATTTTAAGCAGTTCGGACAAAGTAAAATGTCAGGTTAAAGTAAATGACATAATCCGTGATGAACAGGGGCTTGTTTCATTGAGTTATACGGAAACCAAAGAAGAAGATGAAGCCTTAAAGGGATATATAGTAAGTCCCGAAGAAAAAATACAGAAAGATGCTGTTACGGCAGTAGGAAATGTACTTCTGACATTTGATGAAAATGGCAGTCTGAAATATTATACAGGTGAAAATTTTGATACAGAAGTACAGAAAGGTGATGTAAACTGCGATGGCTTTATTGATGCAGTAGACGCAACGCTTGTACTCGAAGCCTATGCTGCAAATTCTACCGATAAATCTGCATATGTGGGTAAAACTCTCGGTGACTGCAATGGTGACGATTTTGTTGATGCGAATGACGCTTCTTATATTCTTGAAAAATATGCTGAACTCTCTACAAAATAATATTTATTCTCCATACTGTTTTTCATACATCTTTGTGCAATTCACTGTATACGCTGTATTGTATTACGCTACATATTGCTCCTTAATCCAACTACGTTTTTTCTTCTTTTTTAACAAAAAAGTCATCAAGCTATGCCTGATGACTTTTTGTTGTATTCACTTAAAAAATAATTATTTATTCGCTTAACAATTCTTTAATTTGTTCTTCAGTATAACCTTTTTTTCTCCATTTTTCAATAAGTTCCGCCTCTTTTTGTGCCATTCCCTGTTTTTTAGCACTATTCAGGGCAGAACGTTCATTCATAAGGGTTTCTTCTCTTTTCTGGATAGCCATAAGAAGTTTTTCATCAGCAGACATCTGTCTTACTACTGCTATAGCTTTGTGCATTATTGTCGGATTAACAGTATTCTTTTCTAACATATTCAACCCCTCCTCAGTAGTAACATTAAGAAAATCAAGCCATTCCTGAAGTTTGGTATTAGTTTTGTGTTTTTTAGCTTTTGGAAGTTCAAGAAAATCAATTCGCAACTTGTCTGTCAACTTTTCGTGACGTTTAGTTTCATATATCATAAAACTTGAATGACATTCTGAGCAATCAAACAGCTTAAAGTCAACTATATTTATAGTTATTGTATCTTGTAAGGATATATAATTCTCTCCTTTGCCAAGTTGATTTGTATAGACTTTTGCCCAATAAAACAGCGTTCTTTCCTTATAATCGTTGTAATTGTTTACTTGTATTTCGATATTTACATACTTATTATTCACCAAAATAAGCAAATCAAGACGGCTGAATTTCTTTTCAACTGTATCTGGAATAATTTCATTATCAATTATCTCAACTACTTGTATGCTGGTTGTCGGAACGTCCAGAATCGATGCAAGAAAGTCTATCAACAAATCACTGTTATTAACATCTCCGAAAATTTTCTTAAATACAAGGTCTAATTTAGGTTTCGCTATTTTTCCCATATTAAAAACTCCTTTTTATTTTATTATATCATAATCAAATAATTTTTTCAACGTTTTTAATGATTTTCTTTATAGCTCTTGACATACCAACGAATGCCAATATACACAATATGGCTTAAAATAAGCATAAGCACTATATTTAAAGGCATAAACTCGGCAAACTATACGAGTATTACTATACTTACAACCACTACAAGTAAACTAATTTCATCATAACAGCAGTCTTTATACACCTTTAAAACCGCCTTACCGCCGAAAAATCCAGCTAATCCGATTATACCAAATGATATAACAGCAAAAACTATCAATACAATAATATTCGGAATACCTGTAGAAACTGCCAATTTTTCAGATATATTGTTAATGCAGTTAAAAATTATCATAATCACGTTTTTAACTGCATTAAAAGCATCTATAAAATCAGATTTAACACATTCTGACTTAATCGCTGTAAACAAAGTAGCCAATACACCATAAGCAAGCAGAATAAGCATAATCCATTGACATTTTTCAAAAAATTGTGTATTTAGTTCTATCGCTCTATCTTCTATACGTTTTTCTTGTAAAGCTACTAATTTTTTATATTTAACTTTTTCTCTTTCAGCCTGTTCTTTTTCTAAATTTGCCTTTGAAATAGCTAGAGGAAAAGAATAAATAGTGAAGTAACAAGATTAATTAAACTTCCATACAAGTATAGAAAATTTGATACAATATGAGGGTGTGAACATCAAATTTTTTTTAATGTTCACGGCTTTTGCGTCTATATTACGTAGAAAAACCCTTGCTGTGAACATTGTGAACATCAAATTTCTATACTAAACACTAAACGCATGGTTAACCGGTAAACCGTATAGACGGTTTACCGTAAAACCCCTTTTTTTAAAAAGAATGTAAAAGTCATGTTCACAATGTTCACACCTGTATAAATTTCTTTGTGCAATATGACGGATGATTTTTTTAAATTCAGACTAATCATTCTTTTCAGTATCGGTGATGTGAGTTTGTTTCTTGACTTGACTTTTTTTATATGTTATAATTATAAAAAAATAATATAAAACAGGAGGGGTGTATGAAGTTCTATAAAAATATTCTTGCTTCAATGTTGTTATTCGGGTTAAATCCTGTAGCCCACAGTGAAAATACAGCAGACAGCATTAATTTTAACGGAATGTGCTTTAATTTTCGTGATAGCAAACCACAGGAACTTATTCTTACGTCTTATACAGGTGATGGCTCAGATGTTGTAATTCCGGAAAGTATTCAGAACTGTACCATTACAGCTATCGGCAATGATGTTTTTAAAGACAATGAGAACATAAAAAATGTGACTTTACCTGAAACTGTAGATTATTTCGGTTCTGATGTTTTCCGCAATTCTTCGGTTGTGTCTGTGAATATTCCTGAAAATCTGCGGATTATCCCCAGTTATTCGTTTAGCAACTGTCAGGAACTGGAAACGGTAGTATTTCACAATAATATAGCAGTAATGAGCAATACATCATTCAAAAAGACAAATATTTCTGTTCCTGAGGAGCTTCTCAGTCGGGTTACAAATACTTTCATTCCCGATTCTGAAGAAAATGTCATATTTCAGGGCGAAGAATGGAATTATACGATAATCGGCGAAAACGGCAGTGTTTACGCACGTATTGATAAATATAAGGGAAACAGCACTGATATTGCTATTCCTGACAGTTTCAACAGTGCTGCGATTGAAGAGGTCAGAAGTTTTGCTTTTAAAGATGTTTCAATTGTAAAGCGTATGATTTTCCCTAAAACTGTAAAGGAATTAAGTATCAGCTTTGCAGGGTCGGAACTGGAAGAAATAACTCTCCCCGATATTGATAATATTCCTGATAATACATTTACGGACTGTACAGAATTAAAGAAAATAAACTTTCAGGGCAGTCGGGAATCGTTTACAATAGGTAATGAGGCATTTAAAAATTGTCTGATTGATTATATACCTTGTCCGGACGGTTGTAATAATCTTGTTATCGGAAGAAGTGCGTTTGAAAATACAGATATTTCTGAACTGAATATTGATTGTGTTTCTGAAATAGGTGAAAATGCGTTCAGTGAATGTAAATTGTTATCTTATGTTGAACTTGATAACACATATGTAAAATCAAGGGCGTTTTATAACTGTCCTGAACTGAATAACGCTGTTATATCAGGAAATTCGTTTCTTGAAGAACTGAGTTTTTATGACTGTTATTCTTTAAAGAATATTACACTTTCAAGTCTTGATATACCTATGATTAACGCTGTGTGTAATTGTCCTGACTTTATGAGTATAAACTCTGAAAACGCTTTTGATGCGTCAACAGGTGATTTCAGCGAAGATTTAAGGGAATTTGTATTTAAAAATTTCAGTGGTGCTGACGAAGTGGGTTTTATTAACCTTTATGTTCAGGCACAGGCAGAAAAAGTAATATCTGAAAATATTTCTCCTGATATGTCGGATATACAGAAAGTAAAAACAATTCATGACTGGATATGTAAAAATACAGTTTATGATTCAGGATTGTCAGGCGACCGCAAGAACCACAATGATGCATCTGTATTTATGAATGATTCCACTGTCTGTGAGGGATATGCCAGAATTGCAAATATTCTTTATCATACGGCGGAAATTGAATCTTATTATGTAAGCGGTGTTAATCATGCGTGGAATATAGTTAAATTAAACAATAATTATTTCCATGTTGATACTACATGGGACGACGGTGACAGGATATCTTATGACTGGTTTATGAAATCCGACGACGAACTGAGAAAATCTGACGATAACCATGCAAGCTGGGAGTTGTCCGTTCCCTCATCACTTCATTCCTTTCAGGGAACAGAATTGCCTGTATGCAGCTACAGAATGGGCGACATAAACAAGGACAACAACGTTAATATTGCTGACCTCGTTATGATGAACAAATATATTCTTGGAACAGGCTGCCTTGATGCTGACAATTATATTCTTTCAGACTTGACCTTTGATGGCGTTACTGATTCTTTTGACCTTGTAAAGATGAGAATGTCGAATAAAAATTAAAAAAACGGGTGGGGATTTTGTGGTCATTTAAGTTCGATAAATAACACAAAAATAATTGAAAATATCTTGACATTTTGTTGAAGATGTGATATATTAATAATGAAGCGATTGTTGAATTTTTTGTTACAAAATTAGTGGGATTTTTTGAATGATTTGCGTGAAATCACTGTTGAAAAATTGAAAGAAGAAAAAATTAGTCGTTGTTGTTACTGCATATTTTTATTAAAGGAGGGTACATATGAAAGTAAAGAGTATTTTTTCTACGGTTATGTCATTGATACTGGCTGCATCAGCAGTATCAGTAATACCAGTTTTTGCTGCTTCTGAAACAGCTACAATTAAATTAGGTGATGTTAGTGATGGCGATGGAGTCACTAATTTGGATGCTTATTGGATTAAAATGTATTTAAATGGTTCAGTTACAGCAACACGTCGTCAATTAACCGCAATGGATGTTAATCAAGATGGAATCATAGATGATACAGATGCTAATTTAATATCTCAAAGTATTGTATCAGGACAGATTCTTCCGAATGTTACCAAAGAGTTATATAATGTTCCTGATAATTCAACTGTAACTTATTACAAACATAATTGCAGTTCTACAAATGCTAATCAAAGTTCTACTTATACTATACAATCTACACAAGAAATACCATTTTCTTCTGGATTTAATAATTCCTATGCACAGTCAAGTTTAAATACAGATATTTTGGACAGAGAAAATATAAATTGTGTAAAAATAACATCTTCTAGCGTACAGGGCAGTGGCTTTGTAATTGATGACCATGTAATAGCTACTGCAGCTCATTGTTTATATAATGCCAATGGATTTGTTTCTAATACTAATGTGGAAATTTATGATGAAAATTGTAAAAATATTATCGAGTCAGTTAATGCTAAATATATTCATATTCCTAAAAATTATGCAATATCTGGGGATGTGAATTATGATTATGGTTTGATTTATGTTGAAGAAGATTTATCAGAATACAAGGTAAATGTAGGTGTGATGACAGATTATTTTATGACAACCGGACAACTTCTTATAACATCAGGATTTACTTCATATAATAATACTACGAAAAGATATTATAGTTCAGGTGCTGTTGACACAATGGATTTTCTTCCCTTAGAAAAACCTTATCGTTTTCATTCTTATGGAAAATGTAAATCAGGAAAAAGTGGTGGTATGGTTTATTTTGAGTCATCATTTCTTAATAGTCAACTTAAATCAGTTGTTGGAAATGCCACACATACTTCAGGTGAAGATACTTATGGATGCAGAATGACAACAACATTACTTAGATTTTTCTATCAAAATAGTAATCTTTGTTAAGGAGTAAATATGAAAAAGACATTTGTAAGTCTTGTATCTGCTTTGCTTTGTGCATTTAACTGTGTCGGAACAACACTGACAACAAATGCACAAGATGAGAATAACATCATTGAGCTGTACAGCAGATATTATGAAAATGATTCGATTATTCAGTTGGATTTAAAGGAAAGTTCCACCGGATATTCAGTTTATACTTTTTTTGAACAGGCGGAAGATTACGGCAAGATAGTATTTTCAACCGGTTCACAAGTGGCACTTGATTTTTCAGACTTGACAGAAATCGGATATGATGACAGTATGTTTTCGGTATCGTCCTATTTTTCGGAAAAATACGGAACGCAGTCCATTGATTTGAATTTTTCTACATTGAATCATGATTTGAATTATAATATTGCACTTGAAATTAATGAAAAAATAAAAGAAAAATATAATCTGATTTCATCTTTTGTCTGTCTTGACGGAAAAAAATTTTCAGGTAATAAAAAAATAATCTGGACTGACTTATATGTACAAGACGAATTCGGCTTTAAATCATCACTTTCAGAGGAACTTACCACAAAGCAGATAGAAACAATTAATGCAGAAATATCTGAAAATAATATGTCTGCCGTCATTGATGTTGATACAGGAAAAGTAATCTTTGCCGATTCAGTATCTGAATATGAAAAATTCAAGTTTGTTTTATGGATAAAAGAAAAATATGGATTTAATGTACAGACAATTAGTGATGGTATAGCATATTCATCTGAATATCAGACAAAAGTATTGCATTATACTGAATTGCAGGGAGATGTAAACAACGATAATAAGGTAAATATAAGTGATGCAGTAATGCTGCAAAGGTTTTTGTTGGGTTATACGGAAAAAGTGTATGGTCTTGAATATATATGTTTTAACGGAAAAAATGCCGACTTAGTCCCTGATAACAGAATAGATTCTTTTGACCTTGTACTGTTACGGCAACAAATATCACAATCTTAAACAAATATTGCTTTGTTGCAGAAAATAAAACTGACCCCGTTTTAATCGGAGTCAGTTTTTTAGTTCGGATAAAAAGAATGATTAGGTTTAAATCTAATCATTCTTATTTTTTATTCACTTAACAATTCTTTAATTTGTTCCTCAGTGCCTTTTTTTCTCCATTTTTCAATAAGTTCTGCTTCTTTTTGTGCCATTCCCTATTTTTTAGCACTGTTCAGGGCTGAACGTTCATTCATAAGGGTTTCTTCTCTTTTCTGTATAGCTCGGAGAAGCTGTTCATCAGCAGACATCTGCCTTACTACTGCAACAGCCTTGTGCATGATTGTTGGATTAACAGTATTCTTTTTTAACATCTTCAACCCCTCCTCAGTAGTAACATTAAGGAAATCAAGCCATTCCTGAAGTTTTGTATTAGTTTTATGGCTTTTAGCCTTTGGAAGTTCAAGAAAATCAATTCTCAACATCTGTCAGCTTTTCATGATGATAAGTTTCATATATCATAAAACTTGAATGACATTCTGAGCAGTCAAACAGTTTAAAGTCAACTATATTGATAGCTATTGTATTTTGTAAAGATATATAATCTTCGCTTTTGCCAAGCTGATTGGTGTACACCTTTGCCCAGTAAAACAGCGTTCTTTCCTTGTTCGTTGTAATTATTCACCTGTATTTCAATATTGATATATTCATTGTTTACCAAAAGAAGCAAGTCAAGACGACTGAATTTCTTTTCCACTGTATCGGGAATAATTTCATTGTCAATTATTTCAATTCCCTGTATTCTGTCTGTCGGAACGTCCAGAACCGATAAAAGAAAATCTATCAGCAAATCACTGTTATTAGCATCTCCGAAAATTTTCTTGAATACAAAGTCTAATTTAGGTTTTGCTATTTTGCCCAAACAACTCCTTTTTATTATTTATATCATAATCAAACGATTTTTTCAGTCTTGTGTCCGTCTTCACAAAATTCGGGGCGTAGCTAAACACCTTCAAATGCACTATGATGTATGTATTGCAATGTAATACAGTGTATACTTTGTATTACACAAAGATGTAGTGCATAAAATGTAGTTTATGCACTGTTTTTTAGTGATTTTCTTTATAGCTTTTGATATACCAACGAACACCAACATACACAATATGGCTTAAAATCAACATAAGCATAATATTTAATGGCATAAATTCGGCAAACCATACGAGTATTACTATACTTACAACCACTACAAGTAAACTAATTTCATCATAACAGCAGTCTTTATACACCTTTAAA
>CANQHU010000043.1 GCA_947623945.1 uncultured Clostridia bacterium
TAAAATAAAAATACAATTTATATATACAAGTTATTGAATATATGATATACTGATACCATCAGTTGATTAATCAAATTTTTTTTGAGCGAAAAGTGGGAGGAAAAATTTTCGCAAATAACCTCCTTAAACGCTCCAATGATGAATCTGTTCGAACTTTTTGAACAGTAGATACAAAATCAATCAGAATTAAACTGGTTGATTTTTTCTTTTGCAAAAATGCAAACAATGAAAATTATTAAAAATATTAATTTTTGGCGAAACCGTTGAAATTTACGTAATAATATGATATACTAGCTATATCATTCGTAGCTATACGAACTATAATAAGAATAGCAAGTTGCAAGTTGTTAAATGCTCGAAAAACAATTGTTAGGAGGAAAAACAATGTTAAGTAAGAAGAATCTTCAGGAAATTAAGAAATTTGAGAAGTCTGGTATTTCTGTCGTTGCCGTTGATAGTGATGGGAGGTTGTCTTATTCTACTCAAGGTGTAGGTGGTAGCGAGTACTGCGATCAGTGTAGTGCTTTTCGGCTATTACCTGATCCTGACCCATTTGACTGGTTCAGAGATAATGACAAGAAAGCTGTCTGCCTTGAGGTCAATGGTGTGATTGCAGGTTCTCTTGAAATACCTAGCGAATATACTAATATTCGCAAACCTCTCTACTGCCCAAAACTTGGTCGTGAATTAAGCGAAGATGAAAAGAAAGAAGCTACTGAACTACTTGAGTGGGCTAGAGAAAGAATGGAATGAAGAAATTCTAAACACTATCAAAGGAGATGTTGTATTAAAAAGCATCTCCTTTTCAAATAGTTTTTTTACATATTAAAATTAACATAAAACCGTAAAAAACATATAATAAAAATAGGGATGCATGATTAACCTGAAAGAGAGGTGTAAAAACAATGAAAAGTACAAAAAACATTATAATAGGCGCTTTATTAGTTGTAATATTAGCAATGGCAATAGGTTATTCAGCATTTGCTACACAACTAACAATTAATGGAACAGCTGAAATTACAGGTGTATGGAATGTAAAAATCATAAATGTAGAAGCACAAGACATCAGTGAAGGATGCGACCCTGGAACTCCGGAATATACAAACACAACAGTAACATTTGATTCGAAGTTAGTAAAACCAGGAGATAGCATTACCTATGTAGTAACAATAGAAAATGCAGGTACAATTGATGCAACCTTAGATAATATACTTTTCCAAGAAGAAAGTGAAGGTTCACCAGCAATTAATTACGTCACAACAGAAGTTGCACATGAATTAAAAGCAGGACAACAAACAACATTCTCTATAAAAGTAGAATATATTAAATCTACTAGTGAAGTACCATCAATAAAAACAAGAAAAATAACAGGAATAGTAGAATATGTACAATAGTATAAGCACAATATTTTGGGGATGTATTCTAGCTTGGATGTTTGTAAATAGCAAGAAAGAATATATTAGATTTAGTAAAAACAGAAAATATTTTATTTATCTAGTAATTCTTTCTTGCATTCATATTATCATATTCTTTTATATGGGATTTATTTTAGGATTTTCAAAAAGTCCATATAAACATGACATCTTATCAATTGGAAAAAATATAATTGTACAGATAGTACCTATTATTGGTATAGAAGTGACAAGATGTGTAGTTGCAACTAAAAATAAGCAAAATAAATTAGCATTATCAATAATAACCATTATATTTTTCTTACTAGAATTAAAATATAATATTATAATTGAATTATTTTCAAACAAAGAAGAAATGTTTAAATATACTTGTAGCACAATAATACCAACATTTTCATATAGCATTTTATACACTTATCTAACCTTAAAAGGATCATATGTATTACCTTTAATATACAGAATTTCAAAAGAATTACCAATTTTACTATTACCAATTTTGCCAAATATGGATTGGTTTGCAACAGGTTCAATGGAAATATTATTTTCAACAATAATATATGGTGTATTAAAAAATAAATATATTGGAAAAAGAAAAGAAAAAACATTAACAAAAATCAGCTTTACAGTAGCAATAACTTTATCAACTGCTTTAGTTTGTTTTATGCTAGGATTTTTTAAATATGAACCAATTGCAATTCTTTCTAATAGCATGTATCCAGAATTTAGTCGAGGAGATGTACTTATTTTTAAAAAGCTCAATAATGAAGAAGAATTGAAAGAAATACCTGAAAATGCAATAATTATTTATTCAATAGGAGAACAAAACATTGCACATCGTGTTATTAAGAAAAAGAAGAAAAATGATATAGTATGGTATCAAACTAAGGGAGACAATAACAATGTACCAGATACAAATTTAGTTAAAATAGAACAAATTAAAGGTGTATATGAATTTCGTATTAAATATATTGGCTTTCCATCTGTGTGGTTATATAGTTATTTCAATAATGAAAATAATAAAGCAATAGAAGCAAAGTGAGGAAAAAACTATGACTTGGAATAGAAAATATAAAAACTATGCAGTTATAATTATTGCGACAATATGTATGCTAACAGCATATATCATTATAAATCAAGGAGTAAACTACGAAAAAAACATACCACCAATTTATAATTATGTAGTGAACAAAAATAGTAATTATGAAGTAGAATTAAAACCAAATACTTTTTATGAAACTGAAAATCTTCCAGCAGGTGGATATTATCCATCTAAAGCCATTAGCAAATATAAAATAAATTTTGAGTATATTTTTCAAGGAGATAAAAAAGCAAATTTTGAATATACCTATAATATTACTGCTAATTTAGTTGGAACAGTAAAAGAAAATGACAACCAAGAAAAAGAAGTATGGAATAGAAGTTATATTCTTAACGAAAATACTTCTGACAAAATTTCAAATGTAAATGAATTTTCTGTTCAAAAAGGAATTAATATAGATTATGATTATTACAACAATTTAGCACGTTCATATGAAAAAACATATGGAATTACAATCAATTCTATATTAAAACTTAATTTTAATATTTCATATTTAGAAGCACAAAAGCAAAAAATAGAAGATACAATAGAACTAAAAATACCACTAACCAATACAATAAGCGAAGTAGAAGAAAATTATGAAAAAACAACTGAAAATAGCATTAAACCTAAAATAGAAGATATTCAAATAAAACAAATTATTTATTATATTTTTGGCGGAATTTTTATATTATTTGGAATAATTTTGATAACTATAGAAATAATCAACAAAAACCAAAAAGAACCAATTTATAATTATAATATTAATCATATTTTAAAATATTATAAAAATTTAATTGTAACTATAACAAACGAACTAGATTTAAGCAATTTAAAAGTTATGAAACTACTTATTTTAGACGATTTAATTGACTTAGCAGAACAAAATCAAGTAAATATTATTCATTATAAAGTACCAAACAAAGAAGAAAGTAATTTATATGTTATTATAAATGATTATGCTTTTATTTATGTAGTGACAAACAAAAAACGCATCTTTAAATAAGGTGCGTTTAAAAATTATTTAATTAAGAAAAATAGATTCATATTGTTTAACAATTTTTTGCCAGTTGTAAATATCTTTTATTCTTTCTTTAGCCTTAATTCCGTATTTTTCTATTTCTTCAGAATTCATAACCTCTAAGCTATTTAATAAATTACTTAAATTACCATCTTCTTTATTCCAATATAAACTACTGTCAGATGCAACTTCTTTATTAAAACTAACATCTAATAATAAATTTAAATTGGTAGAAGAAAGAGCTTCTAAAAGAGAAGGATTAGTACCGCCAACTTCATGCCCGTGGAGATACCCATAAGCATTTTTCCTAATTTGATTTAATAAATTAGACTCATAAACAGTTCCAACAAATTTAATTCTTTTATCTTTGTCAAAATTTGTTTTTTGCTTTAAATCTTCATAAAATTTATTCTTTTGTACATTTGTAATAAGGACTAAATCTTTTTTTGTATTTGATTTCATAAATTCCTTTATCATAGTTTCATAATTATTTTCTGGCACAAATCTGCCTACAACTAGGTAATATTGTCCTTTTGCAATTTCATTTTTTTTATACCAATTTTCTAAATTTTCACTACTAGATTGTGTATCTTGTTCAGGAAAATCTGAACCATAAGCAATAAAAGTAGTTTTAGGATGATATTTTTTATATGATTCTTGAATATACTGTTCAATATTTATAGAATCACAAATTAATAAATCTGCATATTTTGCCATAAGCCTTTCAGATAATTTTAAATACTTTCTAACAAAATAATTCCATTTTTCCCTTTTCCATTCACAGCCGTCAGGATTAACAAACAAAGGAATATTTAATTTTTTAAGTTTTGCTTTATAAAAACCAATAAATCCACCTATTGTAGTACCCAAAAGATATACAATAGGACTTTTAATATTGTTTTTCTTAATATATTTAATAGTTCGATTTAATGCTGCTAAGTCGTAATATATGGCTTTAGCAGGACCAATATTTGGAACTTTAATAGAAAAACATCTAGCATTATTGTATTCAAATTCATTATTATTGTTTCCTAAACAAGCTACATGATATTTTATTTTAGGGTTTACCTTTTTTGCTGTTAAGTTTTCTACAAATGTCTCAAAGCCACCATATTTAGCAGGTATTCCATTAGAACCTACAATAAAAATATGCTTTTCTTCCAATTTGTTTTTAGCCACTCCTTTTTTATTTTAAAATCTATTTAAATAAATAGATAATTTCATTTTTAAATTTATTTTTGTATCATTTGTTCTAAAATTTTTATTCTTTAATAGCCATTTTTTAGCTATTTTATCATGTGGATAAGAAATTAAATTATCAATAACTTCTTTTGCATTTGGAGTTAACATCTTTTCATAGCCATTTTTTAATTCTTTTGCAATATTAACTCTCATACATACTTTATCCAAAAAAGCGATTTTAAATTGTTTTTTTAATTTTTGAAAGCCATCATCTTTGTATCCAAGTACATTGCCTTTGTGTTGACGATACAAAATATTGCTATTGCTATCTATTATAACATTTCCACCTATTGCATAACATACTCTTGTAATCCAAGAGTCATGCATAATAATATAATTTGGAGTATAACTTTTAATAACTTCAATTAAAGCATTATTTAAAACTTGAGTACAACCAGTCGCAAAATTTTTAATCATTTCACCTTCAAAACAAAAATTTCCATTTAACTTTTTAGTTTCAATTAAGTTTAAATTTTCATCTACAATGTCCATAGCAGACATATATAAAGAAGGTTTATTGTTACTTTTAAGACTATTAATTGCTGAAATTAGTTTTTTTGGTTTCCATACATCATCTTGATCGGAAAAAGCATAAAAATCAAAATTTCCAGATTTGTTAATTAAATCCATAAAACTTCTGGCAGGACCTAAATTTTCCCCAGAATAATAGGATATATTTGGATATTTATTTTTAAAATTTTCTATTATTTCTATTGTTTTATCACAAGAGCCATCATCTCTTATTAACAAAGAAATTTCTACATCTTCTTGGCTCAAAATACTTTCAAGTTGTTCTTTAATATATTTTTCACCATTATATGTAGATAATAATACTTGTACTTTATCCATTTTTTCTTCTCCTAATACGCATTTATTATATATTTTATTGAGTTTCATGTCAAGAAATAAAAAAATATATGCAAAAACTTGAAAAAAAGCAAAAAACAAGGTAAAATAGATAGAGATTTAATAGAAAGCAGGAAAAATAATGTATTTAATAGTAGGATTAGGAAACCCAGAGCAAGATTATAGTAATACCAGGCATAACATGGGATTTAACACAATAAATAAAATAGCAAAACAATATGAAATTGAAACAACCAGAAACAATTTTAAAGGATTATATGGAAGTGGAGTAATAGAAGGAGAAAAAGTCATATTATTAAAGCCACAAACCTTTATGAATTCAAGTGGAGAAAGCATTAAAGAAATAATGCAATTTTACAAAATGGAATCAAAAGATTTAATAGTTATTTATGATGATATTGATATAACCCCAGGAATTATTAAAGTAAGAAAAGCAGGAGGACCAGGAACACACAATGGAATGAAATCAGTTGTGCATGAGCTTAATACTCAAAACTTTGCAAGAGTAAGAGTAGGAATTGGAATGCCAGAAGACAAAGAAAATTTAATTGAGTATGTAATTGGAGCAATTCCAGAAGAAGATATTGAAAAATTAGAAAAGGGAACAGATTTAGCCAAAGAAGCAGTAATAGAAATTGTTAAAAATGGCATAGATACAGCAATGAATAAATTTAATTAAAATTTTAGGCAAATTTAGAAAGGAACATTAAAAATGACAGAAATAGTTGTACAAACCAAAAAAGACGGAAAAATAATAGCATTAATAGAAAACGGAAAATTATTAGAATATTATGAAGAAAATGATGACTGCAAAAGAAAAGAAGGAAACATTTATATAGGAATAATAAGAGATGTTATAAAAGGAATGCAATCAGCATTTGTTGATATTGGTACAGACAAAAATAGTTTTATTCATTTAAAAGATATATTACGCCAAGTTGATGAAAAAACAGAAACTTTTGATGATAGTATAAAAATAGAAGACATAGTAAAACCAAATCAAAAAATATTAGTTCAAGTAAAAAAAGATAGCAATGACCAAAAAGGAGCTAGAGTATCAACACATATAAATTTACCAAGCAAATATATTGCATTACTTCCAAATAGTGATATTATAACAGTTTCACAAAAAATAGAAGATAAAAAAGAGCAAGAAAGATTAATAAAACTAGTAAAAGAAAATTTAAGTGAGAATAATGGTGCAATTATTAGAACATCTGCACAAAACAAAGAAAAAGAAATTATAGAAGATATAAAGAAAATAGAAAACAAGTGGAACAATATAATAGAAACAAGTGTTAGTCCAAAACTAAAAAAAGCGAAATTATTGTATAAAGGTGAAAACATCATAGAAAAAATGTTAATGGACTTATCAGACCAAAAAATAGATAAAATAACAGTAAATACTCCAAAAATTAAAGAAGAATTGGAAAAATTAAAACAAGAAAATGCTGAATATAAAAACATCAAAATTGAATTAAGTAATAATGCATTAGAAAAATATGATTTAGAAAAACAAATAGAAAAAATTCAAAATAGAAAAATTTGGCTTAAATGTGGAGGATTTATAACTATTGACAAAACAGAAGCATTAACTGCAATTGATGTAAATACACGGAAAATACACAGGAACTCAAAATTTAGAACAAACAGTATATAAAGTAAACAAAGAAGCCACAATAGAAATAGCAAAACAACTTAAACTAAGGGATATTGGTGGAATTATTATAATTGATTATATAGATATGCAATCACAAGAAAATAAAGATAAAATTGAAGCATTATTAAAAGAAGAACTAAAAAAAGATAGAAGTAAAACACAAGTAGAAGGATTTACAAAATTAGATTTAATGGAATTAACTAGAAAACACATTTGTAGCCATAAAAATTAAAAGGAGAAACAAATTGAAAGTAGGATTTATATCACTTGGATGTAGTAAAAATTTAATTGATACAGAAGCAACAATTCGGACTATTTAAAGAACATCAATTTCAAATTGTAAATAAAGTAGAAGAAGCAGATATATTAGTTATTAACACATGTGGATTTATTGACCAAGCCAAAGAAGAAGCAATAAACACAATTCTAGAAATGGCAGAATATAAGAAAAAGAAATGTAAATACCTTATTGTAATGGGATGTTTGGTACAAAGGTATTATAATGACTTAATTAAATTATTGCCAGAAGTAGATTTGTTTATCAAATTAGATGAATATGATAGATTATGGGATAAAATAGAAGATTTAATAAAAAGAAATATAGTCGAAAAAAGCAAGATGGATATTCTAAAAATGCCAATGCTAACACAACAAGAATTTTTAAATAGAACAATTACAACAGGGACTAATTATGCTTATTTAAAAATAGGGGAAGGCTGTAGCAATAAATGTACATATTGTGCAATTCCTTACATTAGAGGACCATTTGTAAGTAGAAAAAAAGAGGATATTTTAGAAGAAGCCAAAAAATTGGCAAAACAGGGTATAAAAGAAATTATATTAATTGCACAAGATACAACCAAATATGGAATAGATATATATGGCGAAAGTAAACTTTCAGAATTACTAACAGAAATTAGTAAAATAAAAGAAATTAAATGGATTAGATTTTTGTATTCTTATCCAGAAGGAATTACAGATGAATTAATTGATGTAGTAAAAAACAACTCTAAAATTGCAAAATACTTTGATATACCAATTCAACACATATCAGACAGTATATTGAAAAAAATGAACAGAAGAACATCAAAAAAACAAATACAAGAATTAATAAAAAAAATAAGAACCGAAATTCCAAATGTAACATTAAGAACAAGTTTAATTGTAGGATTTCCAAGTGAGTCAAAAGAAGATTTTGAAGAATTACTTGAATTTGTAAAAACGACTAAATTTGATAAATTAGGAGTTTTTAAATATTCAAAAGAAGACGGAACACCAGCTGCAAGAATGCAAAATCAGATTCATGGAAATACAAAAAAATCAAGATATGAAAAAATAATGAAACTTCAAAATCAAATATCAAAAGAAAATTTAGAACGAAAAGTAGGAAAAGACTATGAAGTATTAATAGAAGGACTATCTTTTGATAAAAAATATTATGTTGGTAGAACTATGCAAGATGTGCCAGATATTGATGGTTTGGTTTATGTCAAAAATTCTACTAAAGAAAATTTATTAAACAAATGGGTTAGATGCAAAATAATAAAAGAAATGGATTATGATTTGATAGGAGAGATAATATAAAAAAGGGGCGAAAAATTTGAAAATTCTAGGTAAAGTACAGTTGCAAGGCGAGTTAAAAGAATTACTATTAAAAGAAGAAGACGATCTTTTTAAATATTATAGTTTAGAAATACTTGGTGTGTATTTACCTCAAATGAATGAACAAAATACAGTTTTTAAGAAAAATGTTAATTTATCGCAAGAGAATAAGGAAAAAATTGTAGAATTATTAAAACAAAATAAAATAAGAGAACATGAAAAATTAAAGATAATAGGAACAGTTGAAATAGAAGGAAAAGATGAGGAAATTTTATTAAGAAATGAAGCCCAAGATTTTAAATTTTATTATCTAAATTTAATTGGAGTTTATTCACCAAAAATGCCATGGAATACAATAATTTTTAGAGAAGATACATTAGAAAATGTAGTTTCAGCAGACGCAAAAGACAATTGGCAGAAGGACAAAATATCTCCTACAGAAAAAGAGCAAATAGAACATTTTTTAACAAAAACAAAAGTATTAGATTTAATAAATAGAATCAAAGAAGAAGATAGAAGTTTTACAGAAAGAACAAATTACAATAAAACAATTTATAAAAATGAAATACAACAAAAAAATAAAGTACAGACAATTAATAAAAAAAATGAAAAAGAAGCATTAAAAATACAACAAAAGGAACCACAAAAAATAGAAAACAAATTGAAGGATATTAATATAAAGCAAGAAGTTAATTTGGATGCAAGAGTAACTGACATGAAAAATTTAGAGCAAGTTTTACAAAAAAACAAAAAAATTCCAGAATTAGAACATGGTGATAGCCCATTAAAAATGGGAATAGTAGAATCAGATGATTTAAAAAAATTAACAAATGAAAAAGGTAAAAAAGAACAAGGGCATAGTTCAAGGTACGAAGCAGTAATGATAACTAAAAAAGGAAAAATAAAAACATTAGATTTGGAAAACGATACAGCAGAAGGTACAAATCCATTAGAAAAAAATTATCAAGTAAAACAAGATGGAACTGTAAAAAAAGATGATTCTATAACAAGACTAAAAGTAGGAGAAGGAACTATTTCCATGGAAAAAGGAAAATATGGTGAAGTAGAAGTATATCATTCTCCTCGAAAAACAATTGGTGGAAAAGACATAGAAGGAAATAAAAGTTTAGATAGACAGTTAGAAACTTCAAATGCAAAAAATCCTGTAAAAGGTACAGATATAGAAACATTAAAATTATCACAAGAATATAATGATGGGTATAGATCAGTTGAAGAAGGTTATCAAGAAATAGAAAAACATGAAAAACAACATCCAAATTGCGAAGAAAAAGATGCAAGAGATGTGGATGGAGACCAAAATACAAATTCACATACTCACGATACAGAAGAATATGTTGAATTATCAACAGGAGAAAAAGTAACTTATAATCAATTAGCTACTAGATGGGGATTTTACAAAGATGGAAAACCTGATAAAGATTTTGTAAAAGAAAAGTTTAATCAAAGAGAAGATAAAAAAGCAGAAGATGTAATAGAAGAATTGGATGAGGAATACCAAGATCCAAGAGCACCAGAAGGAAGAATTTAAGTAGGATTTACATGAACTACAGTCTTATAAATTTTATCTAAACCATTAATTGTATTTTCAAGACTATCAGCCAATTTATGGCTTTCAAAAGTAGACATGTTACCATCCAAATAAATAGTTAAGAAAACTAAATATTGATTTCCAACAGGGGTAGATATTATATCATCTATCCCTTTAATTTCTTTATATGTATTTACAATATCTAAAATAAGGTCTTTTGTCTTATCATCTACACTAATATCCATTAAAACATTATAACTTTCAATAAAAATAGTAACACCTGTATAACAAATATAGATTGAAATACCAATACCTACTATGCTATCAAACCAGTAAATATTGCATAAAGTCAATAAAACAGACATTAAAGTAAAAGAAGTGATAATACAATCATTTCTATGATCTTTCATATTAGCTTCTAGTAATATGTTAGAATGTTTTTTATAAGCCTTTTTTGTGTAGCAAAAAAGAAATAACTTAGTAAGAATAGTTACAATACAAACAAAAACTAAAAACCAAGAAAATTGAAGTTCACTTCCTAAAAACAAAGTAAAAACTGAATCATACAATAATTTTGCGGAAATTAATATCATAGAAATACTAATAAACATAGAAAAAATATATTCTGCTTTTCCATGTCCTAAATTGTGATCTGCATCATTTGGCTCACTTGCTATTTTATTGCCAATAAAAGTCATTAAAGATGCAAAAATATCTCCGGCACTGTTAAAACTATCTGCAATTAAGGCTTGGCTATGACTAATAAACCCAACAATAGTTTTTATAATTAATAAAAATATATTTCCTAGAATACCATAAATTCCAGCTCTTTTTGTGATTTTGAATTTTTCTTCCATTTTTGTATAAATCAACTCCGTTTAATTTTTTATTGAATTATATTACACAAAATAAAACAAAACAAGATCTAATAATAAAATTTATTATAAATAATGAACAAAAATGCAGAAAATCAAAAAAACACTTGACAAATGGCAAAAAATGGTGTAAAGTATATAAGCATTACAAAATAAAAATTTCAATTTTTATATCAAAGATGAAATGGAAACTTTCCAAGGAAAAGGAGTAGTAGTTGTGGAAAATAAAGTAAAAATTAGTATATTAAACGAACTATATGGAAAGTTATTAACCAAGAAACAATCTGAAATAATTGACGACTACTACAACAGGGACTTGTCACTATCAGAAATTGCAGAAAACAATAACATAACAAGACAAGCCGTTAGAGACATTTTAAAGAAAGGGGAGAAAAAACTTTTCGACTACGAAGAAAAGTTACAATTTATGAAAAGGACATTAAGTCAAGAAAAGAAAATTGAAAAAGTATTATCTGAATTAACAAAAATTCAAAAAAATGATTCAGACAAACAAATTGCAGCTATTTTAGAAAACATCAAAAAAGAATTAAATTGTTTAGTGTAAGGAGTGAAAAATATGGCTTTTGAGGGGTTATCTTCTAGATTACAAGAAATAACAAGAAAAATCAGAGGAAAAGCAAGAATTACAGAATCTGATTTAAAAGAAATGTTAAGGGAAGTAAAACTTGCACTTTTAGAAGCAGATGTTAACTACAAAATTGTAAAAGAATTTGTAGCAACAATTAACGAAAAAGCATTAGGGCAAGATGTATTAAAATCTCTAACACCAGGGCAACAAGTCATAAAAATTGTAAAAGATGAATTAGTAGAACTACTTCGGAGGAACAGAAAGTAAAATTAATTTTACATCTAATCCACCAACAGTAATTATGCTAGTCGGACTTCAAGGTTCTGGAAAAACAACAACAGCTCGGAAAACTTGCCAATCTTCTTAGAAAACAAGGAAAAAAGCCATTATTAGTAGCTTGTGACGTATATAGACCAGCAGCAATTAAACAATTGCAAGTAGTTGGAAAACAATTAAATATACCAGTTTTCAGTAATGAAACCTCAAAAGATGTTGTAAAAATAGCAAAACAAGCAAAAGAAACAGCAATATCAAAATTGAATGATGTTATTATCTTAGACACAGCAGGAAGACTTCACATAGATGAAGAACTAATGAAAGAATTAGAAAATCTAAAAATATCAGTTAAACCACATGAAATTTTATTAGTAGTAGATTCTATGACAGGTCAGGATGCTGTAAATGTAGCAGAAAAATTTGAAGAAACGTTAGGAATCGACGGAGTTATTCTAACCAAATTAGATGGCGATACAAGAGGTGGTGCAGCATTATCAGTAAAAAAAGTAACAGGAAAGCCAATCAAATTTGCAGCTACAGGAGAAAAATTAAGTGATATTGAAGTGTTTCATCCAGATCGAATGACTCGGAAGAATTTTAGGAATGGGAGATATTTTATCTGTCATTGAAAAAGCAGAAGAAGCATTCGATGTAGAAGAAGCAGAAAAACTAGAAAAGCAGTTAAAGAAAAAAGAATTAGATTTAGATGATTATTTAGCACAACTTCGTCAAGTAAAAAAGATGGGTTCATTTTCATCACTTTTAAAAATGATTCCAGGAATGAACAAGTTTAAAGATTTAAAAGTTGATGATAAAGAATTTGTAAAAATAGAAGCTATTATTTGTTCTATGACAAAGCAAGAAAAAAGAAATACAAAACTTTTGAATGCAAGCCGTAGGCAACGTATTGCAAAAGGTAGTGGAACAAGTGTGCAAGACATCAACAAATTCATCAAATCATTTGAAATGACACAAAAAATGATGAAGCAAATGCAAAATAATAAAGGTGGAATGAAAAAACTATTAAATGGAATCGATGAAAACACCTTAAAAAACTTTAAAATGTAGATATAGTATTTAAATTATGTTATTAAATTTTTAAATTTATAAAAAGTATAAATTCGGAGGTGAAGAAAATGGTAAAAATCAGATTACAAAGAGAAGGAAAGAAAAAAGCTCCATTTTATCATATCGTAGTAGCAGATTCAAGAAGCCCAAGAGATGGTAAAATAATTGAGCAATTAGGAACTTATGATCCAATGACAGACCCTGCAACAATAGTATTAGACAAAGAAAAAGTAGAAAAATGGATAAAAAACGGTGCAAAACCAACAGACACAGTAAAAGCATTAATCGAAAAAGCATAAAAATGCGGTTCTAGTGCCTGTCCCAACGTTGACGAATAGGTGGTTCTAGTGCCTGTCCCAACGTTGACAAAAAGGTAGGCTTGGTGCCTGTCCCAACATTGACATTAGACATTGAAAAATGGAGGAACAAAAATGAAAGATATCTTAGAAACAATTATTTTGAACTTAGTAGAAAATAAAGAAGCAGTTGAAATTAAAGAAGTAGAACAAGAAAAGTCTATTACTTTTGAAGTTAAGGTTGCAGAGGGTGAAATGGGAAAAATAATAGGAAGACAAGGTAGACTTGCAAAATCAATTAGAAATCTTATGAGAGCTGTAGCAACTAAAGAACAAAAAAGAGTTTCAGTTGAATTTATTGGATAATTGGAGTTTGAAAATATGACAAAGTATCTTGAAATTGGTCAAATTGTTAATACCTTTGGAATAAAGGGAATGGTAAAAGTTAATCCTTTTACAGATAATATTAAGAGATTTGACAAATTAGAAACTATTTATATTGAAAATAAAGAAGGTAAAAAAGAATATCAAATTGAAGAAGTAAAATATCAAAAAAATATGGTTTTGCTTAAATTCAATGGAATTGATACAATCGAGCAAGCAGAAGAACTTCGTCAAAGTTATATATTAATTGACAGAGATAAAGAAGAACCTTTAAAAGAAGGAACTTATTACATAGTCGATTTAATAGGATTAGAGGTTTATACAGATGAAGGAAAATTGCTTGGAATTGTAGATGATATTTTTAATACTGGAAGTAATGATGTATATGTAGTTAAAGATGAATTAGGAAAACAAATTCTTTTACCTGGAATTCCAGAGGTTCTAAAAGAAATTAGCTTAGAGGAAAAAAGAATAACAGTTCACCTAATTCCAGGACTTGTATAAAATATGGAGGATAAGATGAAATTTGATGTTTTGACTCTTTTTCCAGATATGTTTGATGTATTAAAACAAAGCATTTTGGGAAGAGCTCAGCAAGAAAATCTAATAGAAGTTAATTTAATAAATATTAGAGATTTTTCAAAAAATAAACACAAAAAAGTAGATGATACTCCATATGGTGGTGGAGCAGGAATGATTATGAGACCAGATGTAGTCTATGATGCTTATAAATCTGTAAAAGATGAACAAGCCAAAGTCATTTTTATGTCACCACAAGGAAAAAAATTAAATCAAAAAATGGTTGAAAATCTAAGTAAAGAAACACATCTTATAATACTTTGTGGTCATTATGAAGGAATTGATCAAAGGGTATTAGATAGAATAGTAGATGAAGAAATTTCTATAGGAGACTATGTATTAACTGGCGGAGAAATTCCAGCGATGGTCTTAATTGATAGTGTAAGTAGATATGTAGAAGGAGTACTAAAAAAAGATTCTATATATGAAGAAAGTTTTAGTAATCGGATTTTTAGAATATCCGCAATACACAAGACCAGAAGTATTTGAAGGAGATTCCGTACCAGAAGTATTGTTATCTGGACATCATCAAAAAATAGAACAATGGCGAAAAGAAAAATCCTTAGAAATAACAAAAAAGAAAAGACCAGATTTATTAAAAAATAAGTAAAATATGAATTTTAGAAAAATAAAAGAAGGAGGTAATTCTAAAATGGATATTATTAAATCTATTGAACATGAACAATTGAAAAACAAAATACCAGAATTAAAAGTTGGTAATACAGTTAGAGTACACGTAAAGATAAAAGAAGGAAACAAAGAAAGAATCCAAGTTTTTGAAGGAATTATTATTAAAGTACAAGGTGGAGGAGTGAACCAAACATTTACAGTTAGAAAAATTTCTTATGGTGTAGGTGTTGAAAAAACATTTTTAGTTCATTCACCATTAGTTGAAAAAGTAGAATTAGTTAGAGTAGGTAAAGCAAGAAGAGCAAGATTATTCTATTTAAGAGATAGAATTGGTAAGGCAGCAAAAACTAGAGAACAAGTTGGAGCAAGAATCGAAAATAAAGAAATTACTGTTAAAGAAGATTTAGTTGAAGAAGAAGTTTCTGAACCAGTAGAAGAAGACAAAAAATAAAAATAAAAAAATTGTCAAAGAGGAATGTCATTGTAGACAAATCTCTTTGACGATTTTTTATATATTTTTTATATAATAGGAAAGTAATAGTAGGAAGGGAAAAGATGGAAAAAAATGTAAGCACCAAAAACAAGTCAAAGCAAAAAGATTTGACTGGAAAAATATGTAAACAATAAAAAATTAATTATCCTTATAAATATGATGAAAACCTCTCCTAGATTGGTAATCAATTGGGACACACTTATCATAATTACATTTTGCACAGATAGTGTAAGGAGGAGTGGAAATAGGTAATCCATTCAATTCATCATCTTCCTCAAATTCCAAAACTGCCTCGATAGGTGCATCAAATTTGTATTTACATTTTGGACAGATGTAAGCAACTGTTTTACCACTTAATTTAAATGGAAAAGAATTAAAATCAAACATATAAAAACTCCTTTTTTAATTAATACAGAGGACAAAATTCATTTTGGAGAATGTATTAGTTAAGTACACTAAAACATTCTCCCCATAAAATAGGTTATTTCAATATTAAGCTGTTTTTCTAT
>CANQHU010000044.1 GCA_947623945.1 uncultured Clostridia bacterium
AATTTGAGAAATCCAAAGGTGAATTTGAGAAATCCAAAGGTGAATTTGAGAAATCCAAAGGTGAATTTGAGAAATCCAAAGGTGAATTTGAGAAATCCCAAAATAAATTTGAAAAATCACAAAATGAATTAAAAAAAGAACGAGAAGAATTTGAAAAGCAAAAAATTAATCTAGAAAAAAGAGAAAAAGAAATAGAAAAAGAAAAAAATCAAATAAAAAAAGAATTAGAAAACCTAAAAAAATTGAAAAACACACTTAAATAAGCAATAACTTGAAAAAAACATAAAAATATTGTAAAATAAGTAATATTAATTTATTACTTATTTTTTTAAGCATAGGGAGGAAAATTCAAAATGCAAAATTTAGAAGAAAAAATAAAAAATACAATAAAAAAATATAACTTAATACAAGAAGGAGACAGAATAGTTTTAGCAATTTCAGGAGGACCAGACTCAATGTGCATGCTAAACGTTTTAGTAAATTTCATAAAACACACATCTTCTAAAATTACAATTTTTGTTGCCCATGTAAACCATATGATACGCAAAGAAGCAAAGGATGATGAACAATATGTAAGCAATTATTGTAAAAAAAATAACATAGAGTTTTATTCAAAAAGCATAGATGTAAAAAAAATGGCTAATACTAATAAAATAGGAGTAGAAGAAGCAGGGAGAAAAGCCAGATATGAATTTTTTAACGAAATTTTAATAAAAACCAACGCAAATAAAATTGCAATTGCACATAATAAAAACGATAAAGTAGAAACAGTTTTAATAAATGCTTTAAGAGGAAGCGGAATGCAAGGACTAAGAGGAATTGAACCAAAAAGAGAAAATATAATAAGACCATTAATTGAATGTGAAAGAAGTGAAATTGAACAATATTGTGAAGAAAACAAATTAAATCCGAAAATAGACAAAACAAACTTAGAAGATATTTATCAAAGAAATAAAATCAGAAATATTGTTATTCCGTATATTCAAAAAGAATTTAATCCAAATATTATAAAAACAATCGATAGATTATCAACAATTGTAAGTAATGAAGATGAATATATCGAAAAACAAACCAAAAAAGCATATGGAGAGATACTTGTAGATGAGCAATTAAACCGAAATCAAAAGGAAATAATATTAAATTTAAAAAAGTTTAATTCACAAGAAATAGTAATAAAATCACGATTAATTAGATATACTATAAAAAGACTATTTGGCAGTACTCAAAATATTGAAATGATACATATAGAGGATATAATAAAATTATGTAGTAATAATATTGGTAATAAATATTTAACGCCAAATAAAAATGTAAAAATTTTTGTAAAAAATAACAAAATTCATATAACAAATCAATCATAAGTATCCGTAGCAAAGCGATATAATGTGCATTGTTGTAATAAAAAAGACATATAAAAAACTATTGAAAAACAAAAAATTATATGTTATAAAATCATTATGAAATAAAAATATACATTAGGAGGAATTATTTTGAAAAATGGAATTAAAACATTAGCTATGTGGCTAATAATAGGAATTATTTTTATTGTTGTCTTATCTGCCATAGTAGAAAACACAAACTCAAAATTGAAATACTCAGAATTAATAACAAACATCAATAGTGGTAATGTAGAAACAATAGAATTAGAAGCAGACGGAAGTACTGCAATGGTTACATTAAAAAATGATAGACTAAAGAAAGAAGTAAACATACCTAGTATTGACAGTTTTATGACTTATTCAGAAGATTTTATAAAAGATGGAGCATTTACTTTAGAAGAAAAATCAGAATCAATTTTTATTACAATACTTAGCTTACTTACACCATTTGGTTTACTAGTAATATTCTTGGTATTCTGGTTCTTTATGATGGGTGGAGTAGGTCAAGGCGGACCTGGAAACAAAACTATGTCATTTGGAAAAAGCAAAGCAAGAATGATGACACCAGCAGAAAAGAACAAAATTACATTTGAAGATGTAGCAGGTGTTGATGAAGAAAAAGAAGAATTAGAAGAAATTGTGCAATTCTTAAAAAATCCAAAGAAATTTACAGACATGGGAGCAAGAATTCCAAAAGGAGTTCTATTAGTTGGTCAACCAGGTACAGGTAAAACATTACTTGCAAAAGCAGTAGCAGGAGAAGCAGGAGTACCATTCTTTATTATAAGTGGATCAGACTTTGTTGAAATGTTTGTTGGTGTTGGTGCTTCAAGAGTAAGAGATTTATTTGATCAAGCAAAGAAAAATGCACCATGTATTGTATTTATAGATGAAATTGATGCAGTAGGACGCCAAAGAGGTGCAGGTCTTGGAGGTGGACATGATGAAAGAGAACAAACATTAAATCAATTATTAGTAGAAATGGATGGATTTGCAGAAAATGAAGGAGTAATAGTCCTAGCTGCAACCAATAGGCCAGATGTATTAGATAAGGCCCTTCTAAGAGCAGGAAGATTTGACAGACAAATAGTAGTAGGACTTCCAGATGTAAAAGCAAGAGAACAAATTCTAGAAGTTCACTCTAGGAAAAAACGTTTAGCAGATGATGTTGATTTAAAAGTAATTGCAAAAAATACTTCTGGATTTGCAGGAGCAGACCTAGAAAATGTATTAAATGAAGCAGCTTTACTTGCAGCAAGAAGAAACCTAAACGAAATAGGAATGAAAGAAATAGAAGATGCTATGGTAAAAGTAACCATGGGACCTGAAAAGAAAACAAAAGTAAGAAGTGAAAAAGAAAACAAATTAGTTGCATATCACGAAGCAGGTCATGCAGTAGTAAGTCATTTCTTAGAAACACAAGACCCAGTTCACCAAATATCAATAGTACCAAGAGGTATGGCAGGTGGATACACAATGTATAGACCAACAGAAGACAAATCTTTTATGTCAAAAACAGAAATGGAAGAAAACATTGTATCACTTCTTGGTGGTAGAGTAGCAGAAAGTTTGATTTTAAATGATATCTCAACTGGTGCAAGTAACGATATTGAAAGAGCAACAAAAATTGCAAGAAGTATGGTTACAAAATATGGTATGAGTGAAAGAATAGGAGCATTAATGCTAGGTTCTAGTCAAGAAGAAGTATTTTTAGGAAGAGATTTTGCAACACAAAAAGAATATTCAGAAGAAACAGCAGCAATAATTGATGAAGAAACTAAAGCAATTGTTGATAAAGGATATAACAGAGCAAAACAAATTTTATCAGAAAACATTGATAAATTACATCAAGTTGCAGGAATTTTATTAGAAAAAGAAAAAATTGAAGCAGATGAATTTGAAGCAATATTTAATGCATAAAAGAAGTTAAAAGATTATAAAAAGTAGCAATTATATATTGCTATTTTTTTTTATTTAGTATAAAATGATTTCATAAGAAAGGAAAAAAGGTATATTGCTTATGAAAAATTATTATGAAATATTAGAAGTAAACAAAAAAGCATCAAAAGAAGTAATAGACAAAGCATATAAAGTATTAATAAAAAAATATCATCCGGATTTATATAGTGGAGAAAAACAGCAATATGCAGAGAAAAAAACAAAAGATATTAATGAGGCTTATAGAATTCTATCAAATGAATTTTTAAAAGAACAATATGACAATGAATTAGAAAAACAAGGAGAACAAGAAGAACCGCAAGGAGTAAAAAAACAAAGCAAAACAGAGGAAGAAGCAGATACTACATGGAAACAGGTTAAAAAGCCAAAAGTAGGAACATTAGAATCTATGGTAGAACTAACGAAAAACTTAGTTAATACAATAAAAAACAGAGAAAAACGAGAAGAAATAAAAGAAGTAACTAAAAAAGATATCATAGCACTTGTTTTAACTATTATCGTTGTAGCAACTATAGGAGTAGCACTATGGTTTATTCCATTCACAAATGGTTGGATGAGGCAATTATTATTTGAAAATCCAATATTTAACTGGATAGGAGGTTTGTTTTCATAATGTACTATGCTGATATAAAAAAAGCTGACATTGCAAATGGATTAGGCGTTAGAGTATCTGTATTTGTAAGTGGGTGTACACATCACTGTAAAAACTGTTTCAACAGCGAAGCATGGGATTTTAATTATGGAAAAGAATTCACTGAAAAAGAAATAAATCAAGTATTAGAACAACTAAATCATCCATATGTAGCAGGACTATCTTTACTTGGAGGAGAACCATTAGAATATGTAAATCAACAAGGAATTTTACCTTTGCTTAGACAAGTAAAAGAAAAATTACCAGAAAAAAACATATGGTGTTACACAGGTTATACCTTTGAAAAAGACGTCATAGAAACTATGTGCCAAAAGTGGAAAGAAACTAAAGAAATACTATCTTATATAGATGTCATTGTAGACCGGAAAATTTGAAGAAGACAAAAAAGACATAACCTTACGATTTCGAGGATCTAGTAATCAAAGAATAATAGATGTCAAAAAATCGTTAAAAGAAAAGAAAACCGTATTATTTGAATTCTAACTCTTGACAAGTAAAACGCTTTAATGTATAATAAATATCGTTAAAAGGGTTATCCCAAATACAGTTTTTGTATTGACTGGAAGGAGGGGAATATAAATGTCAGAGATTAAAGTTAATAATGGTAATATAGAAGATGCCTTAAAAAGGTTTAAAAGACAATGCGCAAGAAATGGAGTACTTCAAGAAGTACGAAAAAGAGAGCACTACGAAAAACCTAGTGTAAGAAGAAAGAAAAAATCAGAGGCAGCAAGAAAAAGAAAATTTTAAAAAATAATGAGGTAGTGTTTTTTGACAAAATCAAAAAACACTACTTTTTTGTGGAAGTGGGGACAGGTGGAAGTAGGGACAGGCACAACAACCACAAAAAAGTCAATGTGGGGACAGGCACAACAACCACATGGAATTTTGCCAAAATTGCCAAAAGTAACTAAAAATGTATAATAAAATAAAAATGTAGTATAATAAACAAAAGGAGGAAAACAATGGAATATAAGCAAACAGAATTAAAAAAAGGAATAAAACTTCATTCGATTCAGACAGAAAAATTTAAAACAAACTTAATAGCTGTATTTTTAACTACAAAACTTACAAGAGAAAATGTAACAAAAAATGCAGTTATTTCAGCAATTTTAAGAAGAGGCTCAAAAACTATGCCTACACAAGAAGAAATTAGTAAAGTAATGGAAGAAATGTATGGGGCAAGTTTTGATTGTGGATTAGACAAAACAGGAGACAACCAAGTATTAAAATTTTATATAGAAACAGTCAATGATAATTTTCTACCACAAAAAGGTGAAAACATGCTAAAAAATTCTTTAGAAAAATTATTGGATATTGTATTTAATCCATATATCGAAAATGATGGTTTTAAACCAGAATATGTAGAACAAGAAAAAAACAATATAAAACAAAGAATAGAAGCAAAAATTGATAATAAAGCAAGATATAGCATGGATAGATGTATAGAAGAAATGTACCCTGACAGCCCATTTGGATTATACAAAATAGGATATACAGAAGATTTAAAAAATATAAACGGAGAAAATTTATATTCATATTATCAAGAACTAATAAACAATTGTAAAATTGATATATTTGTATCTGGGCAAATAGATGATACAATCTCTCAAGAATTACAAAACAACGAAAATATACAAAAATTGCAAGAAAGAACACCAGATTTTGTTATTCCAAAAGAGCTAAATAAAAAACTTCCAAAAGAAGAAAAAGTAGTAACAGAATCAATGGAAGTAACACAAGGAAAACTTATATTAGGCTTGGACGTATCTCTTGATAATGAAGACTTAAGGTATGATACTTTAATCTATAATAGTATATTAGGAGGAAGTGCCAACTCTAAAATGTTCCAAAATGTAAGAGAAAAGGCACATTTAGCATATGTTGCAAGTTCTAGTTATTTGCGCTATAAAAACAACATTTTTGTAAATTGTGGGATTGAAATATCAAATTACGAAAAAGCATTAGGACTAATAAAAGAACAAATTGAAGATATGAAAAAAGGCAACTTTACAGATGAAGACATTGAAAACGCTAAAAAAGGAATAATTGCAACAATAAATACAATTGATGATGAACAAGACACAGGAATTACTTATTATTTTGGACAAGAATTATCACAAAGCAATATCAGTATAGAAGAATATATAAAAAGAATCGAAAAAGTAAACAGAGAAAACATAATAAAAATTGCACAAAACGTAGCAATCAATACAATTTATTTCTTAAAAGATTAAAAAATATCAATTTGAACGGTATTAAATTTTTGGGAGGGAAAAAGATGCAAATTATTGAAAATTCAAAAGTAAAAGAAAAAATATATATTGAAAAACTAGAAAATGGTTTTACAGTAATTATAATTCCTAAAAAAGGAGTTCAAAAAAAATATATGATATGGGGAACACATTATGGATCAAATGAAAGCAGTTTTGTAGTACCAGGAGAAGAAGAAATTACAAATGTTCCAAATGGAGTGGCACATTTTTTAGAGCATAAGATGTTTGAACAAGAAAATGGAACTAATAGTTTAGATGTATTAACCGCTTTAGGAGTAGAGGCAAATGCTTATACAACAAATGACCATACAGCATATTTATTTGAATGTACAGACAATTTTTATGAAGCAATGGATGAATTAATGGACTATGTACAACATCCTTATTTCACAGATGAAAATGTAGAAAAAGAAAAAGGAATTATTGGTCAGGAAATAATGATGTATGATGATTATCCTGAATGGAAAGTCTATTTAAATGCTATGAAAGCAATGTATCATAACAATCCAGTAAAAATAGATATAGTAGGAACAATTGAAACAATTAGCCAAATTGATAAAGATATACTATACAAATGTTATAAAACTTTTTACAATCCATCAAATATGACAATGGTTTTATGTGGTGATTTTGAACCAGAAGAAATTTTGGAAGAAGTAAAGAAGAGATTAATAAGTACTAAACCAAGTGGAGAAATAAAAAGAATTTATCCAGTAGAGCCAGAAGAAATTGTACAAGAAAAAATAGAGCAAAAATTTGAAGTAAGTCAAGCAATGTATGTAATTGGAATAAAAGATACTGTAAACTGTGAGGAAAAAAGTGAACTTGTTAAAAAACATTTAGCAATTGAAATATTATTGAACCTAATATTTGGAAGAAGTTCAAACCTATATAAAGAACTTTATAATAAAGAACTAACTTATGCACAGCCAAACTTAGAATATGAATTTACCAATATATATGCTCATTGCCTAATTACAGGACAATCTAATAATCCAGAAGAAGTTTATAAAAAATTTAAAGAAGAAGTAAATAGGCTAAAGCAAGAAGGAATAAACAAAGAAGACTTTGAAAGAATCAAAAAAATGATATATGGTGGATATATCAAAGCATATAACGATGTACAAGACATTGCAAGAATGTTCTTAGCAGACTATATTAAAGGAATAAATAGTTTTGACTATTTAGAGGAAATTGAGCAAATTAATGTAGAATATTTAGAACAAATATTGAAACATGTCTTTAAAGAAGAAAAAATGGTTCTTTCAATTGTAAAAAGTTAAGTAAAAAACTTGTAATAAGAACGGTATTTTTTGTAGAAAATAGAAAATACCGTTTAATTATATTTTATCATGTCGAAAAATGGCATAAAAAGTCATACGAAAATTGACAAAAAGGCTTGAAAATACTTGACTTTAAGAAAAAAATGTGATAATTTATAACCATAAAAGGATGTGATTTGTAATGTTAAATGATGATATTTGTGAGTTACGTAATAAATTAAATAAAAGTATAGAACAAGGCGAAGAGTATAGTGTAATCTATAGTCTTAGTGTTGAGCTAGATGAATTAATTACTAAACATTATAAAGAACAAAAGCGAAATAACCAAAAATTAAGATGTGAAAATATTATATAACAAAGAAATGATGTATTAATAATTAAAAAATATTGATACATCATTTCTTTTTTTTGAGAAGAATAAATTTGACTAAAATAGCAACTTATTTTATATAAAACAAGCCACAAAACCTTGATTTTTTTGAAAAAATATTATATAATTATTAGCCGAGAAAAGGAGGAACAGCAAAAAGTGAGTAATGAATCTTTAAGAGACAATTATAGAAGTTTTAAACAAATGGTTAATATATTCTATAATGAAGAAATAAATGGAATTGGGGAAGAAGAAGAAAATGTCTTAAAAAATAAAGGAACAATCAGAATTGAACCAAAAATTCTATACGACAAATTTTCAGGAGACATGAAAGTTGAATTCAAAATAGGAACAAATAAAATGTATAAAATAAAAGACTTATCAGAATTTTATACAAGAATGATAGAAAGAGAATTTTACAAATACGGAGAAAAATTACAATTTATACATACACCAGAAGTATTTCAGACTGAAAGCATACCATTATTAGAATTTATTTTAAAATATGCTGAAGTTATAAAATATGCTAATTCAAATTCAAATAGCAACTATCGTTATTATGGAAAAGCACTAAGTGATACAAGCATCATATTAGGGAACACAGGGGTAGATGATTTATTTAATGTATTAAAAGGTCAAAAAGTATTATTTCAAAAAGACTACAATACAGAAGAAATTGAATTAACAGAAGAACAGCCAAAAATAGAATTCAAATTAAGAAAAATAGGAGACGAAAAATATTCTATAACTCCAAACATTGAAATTTTTAATGTCACTATTATAAAAGGGAAAAAATATAAATATGTATTAGATGACAAAAAAATGTATCGAGTAACAAAAGAATTTGAAAAATCAAACCTTAGGCTATTAGAATTATTTAGGCAAAATTACATGACAGAAGTATTATTAGGAAAAGAAGAATTAACACAATTATTTTCAATAGTTGTTCCAAAAGTAAAAGGCGCAATAAAAATTGAAAATATTCCAGAAGAAGAAATTAAAAATTATAGGCCACAAGAGTTACAAGTAAAAGTATATTTAGACTTTAATGAAAGCGATTACTTAATTGCAGAAGTAAAATTTAAATACGGAAAAAATGAATTTAATCCATTAAATGAAAAAATAAAAATAGACTTTCCTAGAAACATAATTCAAGAAACAAAAGCATTAAATGTATTCAGAAAAACAGGATTTATGTTTGACAGTCAAAACTTAAGATTTATTTTACCAAACAATGATAAAATATATGAATTTTTATCAGAAGAAATCAATTTTTATATGCAGAAATTTGAAATAATGGTAACAGATAAATTTAAAACAAAGCAAATTATACAACCTAAAATAGGTGGAATTGGAGTAAAAGTAGAAAATGACTTATTATCAATTGACTTAAAAAACATCAATATTAATGCAAAAGAATTAAAAGACATAATGGAAAAATATGAGTTAAAGAAAAAATATTATAGACTAAAAGATGGTAGTTTTATCACATTAGAGGATAACAAACAGATAGACTTTTTAAATAAATTAGTAACAGGAATGAATATTGATTATAAAGAATTAGAAGAAGGAGAATTAAAATTACCAGTTAATAGAAGTTTATATTTAAACACACTTTTAAAAGAAATAAAAGGTTCTGAAATAGCAAAAAATTCAGAATATAGAGAAATTATTAATAAACTAGACAAAGATCAATTAGAAGAAGAATTAAAAGTTCCAGAAAACTTAGAAACAGTATTAAGATATTATCAAAAAATAGGATTTAAATGGTTAAAAACATTAGACAATTATAAATTTGGTGGAATCTTAGCAGATGACATGGGACTTCGGAAAAACAATTCAAATGTTATCTATTATTGTGGATTATGTGGAAAACAACAGCCAAGATAAAGACTTAATTCCGGGACAAGAGCAAATTGAACGTAGCAAAAATAAAAGAGCAAGTTTAGTAGTTTGTCCAAGTTCATTAACATTAAATTGGCAAAACGAAGCAAAAAAATTCACAAAAGAATTAAACACATTAGTTATAAAAGGAAACTTAGCTGAAAGAGAAATACAAATTTCAAAAATAGATGAATATGATTTAATCATAACATCTTATGATTTATTAAAAAGAGACATTGACTTGTATGTAGAAAAAGACTATCAATTTAGATATATTATAGCAGATGAAGCACAATATCTAAAAAATAGTAACACTCAAAACGCAAAATCAATTAAGCAAATAAAAGCAGATACAAGATATGCATTAACAGGAACACCAATTGAAAACTCACTTGCAGAATTATGGTCAATTTTTGACTTCATTATGCCAGGATATCTATTTACATATAAAAAATTCAAATCAATGTATGAAATGCCAATTGTTAAAGAAGAAAACGAAGATATTATGGCAAAACTAAAAATGTTAATAGAGCCATTTGTATTAAGAAGAACAAAAAAAGAAGTATTAACAGAACTTCCAGATAAAACAGTAACAATTTTAAACAACGAAATGGGAGAAGAACAAAAAAATATTTATTTAAATTACTTAGCGCAAGCAAAGCAAGAAATTGCAGAAGAAATAGATTTAAATGGTTACGAAAGAAGTCAAATGCAAATACTATCAGCCTTAACTAGACTAAGGCAAATCTGTTGCCACCCATCATTATTCATAGAAAACTATGAAGGAGCAAGTAGCAAACTAGAACAATGTATGGAAATTGTGCAAGATGCAACAAAAAGTGGACACAAAATTCTATTATTTTCTGGATACACATCAATGTTTGAATTTATAGAAAAAGAATTAAAAGAAAGGGAAATACCTTATTTCAAACTAACAGGAAGCACAAAAGTAGAAGAAAGAATCGAACTTGTAGAAGAATTCAATCAAAACCCAGAAATAAAAATATTTTTAATATCGCTAAAAGCCGGAGGAACAGGGCTAAACCTAACAGGAGCAGACATGGTAATACACTATGATCCATGGTGGAATGCATCAGCAGAAAACCAAGCAACAGATAGAGCCTATAGAATAGGTCAAAAGAAAAACGTTCAAGTATATAAACTAATAACCAAAAACTCAATTGAAGAAAAAATATACGAACTACAGCAAAAAAAGGCAAAATTAATCGACAACATGTTAAGCACAAAAACATCATTCATAAGTAAACTATCAAAAGACGAAATAATGAACTTATTCAGCTAATGTGGAAGTGGGGACAGGCACTAGAACCACCAAAATGTCAATGTGGGGACAGGCATTAGAGCCACACGGACAACCTCTCTTTTAGTTGAAATAATGATATATGTATGTTATAATGGTTACGATTTCTAAATTAATAGGAATCGTAATTATTTTTGGCAAAAGGAGGAAATAGCAAGATGGAACATGTGAAAACATTGACAGGAGGAAAACTCTCCGAAACGCTCAAAAAGGGAGGCTGTGGTGAATGCCAAACCTCTTGCCAGTCTGCCTGCAAGACTTCTTGCACTGTGGGAAACCAAAGTTGCGAAAACACTAAGAAGTAATGCGGTTAGCGGAAAACTAATTAGTACGAGTGGGCGGGATTACCTCGCTCACTTACTATAAAAAAGGAAAGAGATAAAATGAAAGATTATATAACTGTAATTGGTGGAGGCCTTGCTGGATGTGAAGCTGCATACCAAATAGCAAAAAGAAAAATAAAAGTAAAATTATATGAAATGAAACCACAAAAATACTCACCAGCACATAGTAACAAAGACTTAGCAGAAATTGTATGCAGTAATTCATTTAAATCAAACTTACTTACAAATGCATGTGGCTTATTAAAAGAAGAGTTAAGAAGGTTAGATTCGCTATTGATAAGAATAGCAGATGAAACAAAAGTACCTGCAGGGCAGGCTTTGGCAGTTGATAGAGAACTTTTCTCAAGAAGAGTAACCGAAGAAATAGAAAAAAATCCATATATAGAAGTTATAAAAAAAGAAATAGTAGATATTAAGCAAATCATAAAAGAAGGAATTGTTATAATAGCAACAGGCCCATTAACTTCTGACGGACTTGCAAACCAAATACAAGAAATAACAAGTCAAGATAAATTATATTTTTATGATGCAGCAGCGCCAATAATTCAAAAAGAAAGCATAAATTTTAAAATTGCATTTTATGGAGATAGATATTTGCAAGAAAAGAAAAAGGAAGAAACAATAGGGCAATGGAAACAAAGATTGGAAGAACAAAAAGAGGAGCAAAGCTATATAAATCTTCCAATGACTAAAGAAGAATACGAAGAATTTTGGAAAGAGTTAACAAATGCAGAAGTAGTAACATTACATGAATTTGAAAAAAGGGAAATATTTGAAGGATGTATGCCAATTGAAATTATGGCAAAAAGAGGAATAGATACTTTAAGATTTGGACCATTAAAGCCAGTAGGGTTTGATGACCCAAGAACAGCAAAAAGGTCATATGCTGTGGTACAATTAAGACAAGATGATAAACAAGCAAACCTATATAATATGGTAGGATTTCAAACTAACTTAAAATATGGCGAACAAAAAAGAGTATTTAACAAAATACCAGGATTAGAGAAAGCAGAATTTGTAAAATATGGAGTAATGCACAGAAACACATACATAAACTCTAGTAAATTATTAGATGAAACATACAACATGAAAAACATACCAAATTTATATTTTGCGGGGCAAATTACAGGAGTAGAAGGATATGTAGAATCCATTTCATCAGGTTTAGTTGCATCTTTAAATGCTTCAGATGTTTTTTGGGACGGGGCAAAAAAACACCATTTTTCAGAATATACAATAATTGGAGCATTAGCAAAGTATATATCAACACCAAACGAAAAATTTCAGCCAATGAATGCAAACTTTGGAATTTTGCCAGAATTAGGAGGAAAGGAAATAAAAGATAAAAAACAAAGATACGAAAAATTAGCACAAAGAAGTTTAGAAAAGATATAAAAATTATTGACATTAATGATTTATATTGATACGATATATTTGGTGATGTATACATGAAAGAAATATCTTTATGTATGATAGTGAAAAATGAAGAAAATGTTATATCAAGATGTTTAGATAGCGTAAAAGACTTAGCAGATGAAATTATTATAGTAGATACTGGCTCAACGGACAGAACAAAAGAAATTGTTTCTCAATATACAAATAAGATATATGATTTTGAATGGGTAGACGACTTTTCAAAAGCAAGAAACTTTTCATTTTCAAAAGCTACAAAAGATTATATATTATGGTTAGATGCAGATGATGTAATTCTAGAAACGGATTTAAAAAAATTTAAAAATCTAAAAGAACAGCTTGATGGAACTATTGATTTATACAAAATGAAATATAACTATATAGTAGATGAAAACAATAATCCAACATTAGTACAAGTTAGAGCAAGATTACTAAAAAGAAGCAAAAATTATAAATGGATAAGTCCAATACATGAAGTTATCATACCAACTGGAAAAATTGAACAAGTGGATATTGCAATTACACATAAAAAAGAACAAGTAAAAGACGTAAATAGAAACTTAAAAATTTTTGAAAATATGATTAAAAATGGAGAAGAACTAGATGATAGACAAGAATACTGCTATGCCAAAGAGTTGTATTGCTTAAAAAGGTATGAAGAGGCAATTTTATGCTATGAAAAATTTATAAAAAAATATGAAAAAGAATATAAATTAAAAAGAAGTTATATGTATGCAGCTATATTAGAATTAGCTGATTGTTATAGAATTGTTGAAGAAAATGAAAAAAGATTAAATACATTATTAATAATTTTAAAAAATGAAATTCCTGGCTCAGAATGTTGTTGCAAAATAGGAGAAATATTTTTGGAAAATAAAGAGTACAACACAGCTATATTTTGGTTTAATCAAGCTATACAAAATAAAAAAAATGTAGAACAGGATGGAGATGCAAATATAGATTATAATGAATTTATTCCTTATATAAATTTATGCGTATGTTATTATTGGTTAGGAGACATAGAAAAATCATATGAGTATAATGAAATGGCAGGAAAAATAAAACCAAAAGATCAAACGTATTTATTTAACAAAAATATATTAAAATAGCAAACATTTCAACAATTTACATAAAAAGGTTGCAAAAAAGTTATTTTATGGTAAAATAATTGATAGAGGTATTTTAAAAAAACAAAAACGAAGGGAGAAAAATATGGAAGAAGAAAAATTAAATTATGATCAATTAAAAGAATTCATGGATAAAGTAAAGGAAGCAATGAAACTATCAGACAAAAAACAAAAGGAGATTGATACTAAAAATCAAAAATTATACAAACAAACAAAATTATTAGCAGTTGATGAAGAAAAACAAGAAATTGAGCAGTTAAAAATGAATAAACAAGAATTTGATGAAATGACAGTAAATTCTTTAATCTATTCAAAAAAACAAATATTAATGCTAAAAGAAGAATTAGAAAAGAAATATCAAGATATGCTATTAACATCAATTAAAAAACAAGAAGAAGTAGATAAAAAGTTAAAATCAATGGAATCTAAAGAAGTATCAGATGAAATTTTAGCACAATTAGAAAAAAGTGCTCAAAACGCTAAAAATAAAATAAAAAAAGAAGTACTAGATTATAAAGCAAAACATTTGACAGAAAGTTCTACATTAGATGAATATGAAAAAAACATCACAGAATATGCATTAAAACTAGGCGTTGAAGATAAACTAGCAAATGTAACAATATCAGCACCAACAAGTACGCCAACAACAGCACCAACAAGTGCACCAACAACAGCACCAACAAGTGCTCCAACAACAGTGCCAACAAGTGTGCCAACAACAGTACCAACAACAGCACCAACAAGTGCGCCAACAACAGTACCAACAAGTGCACCAACAACAGCGCCAACAAGTGCGCCAACAACAGCGCCAACAAGTGCGCCAACAACAGCGCCAACAAGTGCGCCAACAACAGCGCCAACAAGTGCGCCAACAACAGCACCAACAAGTGCGCCAACTATAGCACCAACAACACAATACAAAATTGAAATTGGAAGAAAATCAAAAATAATTATAGATGGGGTAAAATATAAATTAGGAGCTAAAACAGTAAAAGATGGATCAAGATTAACCAAAGAAGAAAAATTAGAATATGTAAAACAAAATGATATATGTAAAAAATATCTTGAAAGTAAAACAGAAGAAGAACAAGATAAAATAATTGAAAATTTAGATGGAACTGTTATTTATAGTATTGTTGATGCATCAATAAAAGAAAAAGATTATGATAAAATAGATAAATTAGACGATTTAATGTATAAATATGTTTCAGGAATAGAAAATGCAAACAACAAAAAAGAAAGCGGATTTTCATTAATATATAACATGAAAGACTTAGCAAAAATTGGATTAATTGGTGTATTAAATAATTCAGAACTTTATGAAAAAGATAAATTAACAATTAGAAAATATGCAAAAATATATGAAAGATATGGTCTTGCAAAACAAGTAGGAACATATAAAAGAGGAATATTTTCAAAATTAATGGGAAAATTGACTGGAGAAAAAATAATAGCATTGCCAACCATTAAAGATGAAGAAATAGTAGCAAGAACATATAACGATTTAAGAGACCAAAATAAAACTGATAAATTAAAAGACAATAAATTTATTGACGATTTAAAAACATCAGGCTTTATGGTAAATGAAAAAGGAAAAATATATTATGAAAAGAAAAAAATTGAAAATACATTACAAGCACAAGAACTAAGAGAATTGCATGAAAGTCAGAAAAATCAAGAAAATGAATATTATGTTGATGATGAAGACAAAGAAAGATAAAAGATTTAAATCATCAACTAAAAGCCAAACAATTTGTAAAAAAGCAAAAAATAAAAAAATGAAAAACTTGGAAATGAAAAAATTTCCAAGTTTTTTATTGACTTATTAGTTTTATCGTGATACAATCTCATCTTTGACAGTTAATGAATAAAAAAAGGCTTATAAGTCTTGATAATTAAGACTTACAGCCTTTTTGATTT
>CANQHU010000045.1 GCA_947623945.1 uncultured Clostridia bacterium
TGATATAATTTCAACAAGAAGAAAAGTTTTGTCTCAAGCCAACAATGAAGTTATATTAATGTATCACCGAATTGGAAAAGGACTAATAAAGAATAGCAAATATGGAAATAGTTTTATAGATACTCTAGCAAAAGACTTAAAAATAGAATTTCCAGATATGCATGGTTTATCTGCAAGGAATTTAAGATATATGAAAAAATTTGCAAAAGAGTTTGAATATAATTCAATTTTGCAACATAATGTTGCAAAATTACCATGGACAACAATAACTACAATTATGGATAAAATAAAAGATGACAGTGAAAGAATATGGTACGTAGAGAAAACATTAGAAAATTTGTGGTCTAGAACGATACTTGAACATCAAATTGCAACAAATCTATATAATAGACAAGCATTATTAGATAATAAAATAAGCAATTACAAGGAAACATTACCAGTAGAACTTGGTAAAAAAGCTTTGGAAATGTTAAAAGATCCATATATTTTTGATATTGAAGGTTATGGTACATCACCATTAGAAAAAGATATAGAAGATGCTTTAGTTGCTAATATTACAAATTTACTTCTAGAGTTTGGAAATGGGTTTGCTTTTGTCGGAAGACAATATCATTTGGAAATAGAAAATGAAGACTATTATATTGATTTATTATTTTATAACTTAAATTTAAAATGTTATGTTGTAGTAGAATTAAAAACTGTAAAATTTATACCAGAATTTGCAGGAAAATTAAATTTTTATTTAAATGCAGTGGACATGTTATTAAAAAAAGAAGATGACAATCCAACAATAGGAATTTTACTATGTAGAGATGAACACAAATTAACTGCTGAATTAGCATTAAAAGATGTAAATAAACCCATAGGAGTAGCAGAATATAAATACTTACAGGAGATTCCAAAATATTTAGCCAACAATTTACCAAGTATTGAAACGCTAGAGAAAAGATTAAATAATAAATGTAATGATAGTATTAAGGGATGATTCAATATATGAATATTAGTAAGTTTAATAAAATAATTATAAGTGGTAATATATTTAATAATACACAACTAGAATTTTTTCCCAAAAATAAAAATACATTTAGAATATGTAATATTTATGGAAAAAATGGAACAGGAAAGTCTACAATTTCTAAAGGAATTAAGTCAGATTATGAAAATATAATGGTTAGATTTAGAGATGTTCAAAATAATGAATTATTGCGTGAAGATACTGATAAAATATATTTATATAATGAAGAATTTATTGATGCAAATGTAAAAACATCGGAAACAGGAATGAAAACAATAATAATGTTAGGAGAACAAAAAGATTTAGATGATCAAATAGATTTATTAAATGACGAGAGAAAACTACTAGATAAAGAACAACAAAGATTAAATATTGAAAAAGAAAAATTTGAGGATCAGAAGAATGTATGTAGTCCAAAATATTTTAAAGCAACTATTGAAAATACTTTAAAAAGTAAATGGGCTTCTAGAGATAAAGATATAAAAGGTAATATTAGAAATTCTACAGTTCAATATGATTCTATAATAAACAGTATAACAAACAATAAAGATGAAAAAAAAACAAGAGAAGAATTACAAAAAGAATATAAGGAATTATTAAATATATATATAAAAACAAATAATAATGCTACGAAAATTACCAAATCAATTGATACAATAGATAAATTTACTAAAAATAGTGAAAAATTAAAAGAATTATTAGAAAAAAAGATTGAAATTGCTCAATTTACAGAAAGAGAAAAATTAATATTATCAAAAATAGAAAATGGAGAACAAAAATTTTACGAAACTGTTAGGAGAGAATTTTCTAACAAAAATATACAATTTTGTCCATATTGTTTTCAAGATGTTACAACAATAAAAGATGACATTGTTAAAAGTATAAATAAAATTCTAAATAAAGATGTTGAAGAACATAAACAAGAATTAGAAGAATTAAAGGCTAAATACATTGTTTTAGAAGAATTAGAAGAAGATTTTAATGAACTAGATGAAAAATTAGTATTAGAAGCCAATAATATAATTGCAAAGATTAACGAACAGATAAATATATATATTATTCCTAAAATAGAAGAAAAAATAGATAATATCTATACTCCTATAAAAGAATTTTATACTAATATAGTCGAATTAGAAAATGCATTAAATGAAATTATGAAAAAGTTAGAAGATAAAAGAATAAAATTTAACAAATCTATTGATGATAAAAAAGAAAATAAGAAACAATTAGATAACTTAAATTTGAAGATTTCTTGGTATGAAATACGTGATGACTATAAATCTCTAGAAATTCAAGAAAATTTATATAAAAAATTACTTTTGAATATTAATAATAATAAACAAGATTTAGATAAAAATTATAATGAAATATTAAAGTTGCAAAGTGATAAACAAAATGTAAAAATTGCAAATGATAAAATAAATCTATTTTTAGAATATATTTTTTTAACTAAAGATAAATTAAAAATCGAATATGATAATAATCAAGATACATATATAGTTAAGTCTCACAATAAAGATATAAAACCAAAAGATTTATCAACAGGAGAAAGAAATATTATTGCTTTATGCTATTTTTTCACAAAAATACTCGAAAATACAAATGAAAAAGAAGAGTTTAAAGAACCTTGTTTAGTTATATTAGACGATCCTATTTCAAGCTTTGATATGGAAAATAAAGTAGGTTTATATACATTTTTTAGAATGATGTTTGATAAAATTATGAAAAATAATAGTGAGAGTAAAATAATTAATTTTACACATAGTTTAGAAACTATGCTAAATTTTGGAAAAGCATGTTCAGATATTAAATCTGATTATATACTATTTGAATTACAAAATAATGAGTTATATGACTTTAAATATAAATCTAGAAGTGATTATCAAAAGATGTTGAATGATATATATAATTATGCAATAATCGAGAATTATAACATTGAAAATGAATTAGATGACACAATTGGTAATACTATGAGAAAACTTTTAGAATCGTATTCAACATTTAACTATAATAAAGGCATAGAGGAATTAACGAGAAATGATAAAATATTGAATAAATTAAAAAAAGAAAATCAAAGACAATATTATAATAATTTTATGTATAGACTTATATTAAATAATGAAAGCCATACGTATGATAATACAAGAAATGTAAATTTCTATGATTATATTTCGAGAGAAGAAAAAGTAAAAACAGCCAAAAGTATACTATTATTGTTATATCTATTAGATAAAACTCATTTGCAATTATATTTTAATGATGATAGTTATTTGGAAAAAATTAAAAGTTGGGAAGAAGAAATTATACCAGAAATATATTAAAATAACGAATAGAATCTTGGAGGTAAGATATGAATTTATACATAAGTGCAAGTAATAGAAAGCATAATAGCTATAACTTATTGAATAAATTACGAAATGAAAATGATATTTTTATTTCGTTAGCAGATTTAGATATTAAATATTGTATAGGTTGTAATGCCTGTCAAAAAAATGAAACAAATCAATGTGTATTAAAAGATGATATGAATAAAATTTATGATGCGATTAGTAAATGTAATAACATTATAATAATGTCTCCAATTTATATGAATCAAATAACAGGTATTCTAAAGAATGTATTTGATAGATTTAATCCATATTGTGCTAGTGAAAATTTGAAAGGAAAGAAAATATTTTTAATTACTGTTGGTCAAATGAGTGAAGAAGAACAGCGAGAAATATGTGATTCCATTCATAACTGGTTTAAGAGTATATCAGAGTTTCTATATTTTGACTTTGAATATCTTTATAATTTTACAAGTGGAGATATATTAGAAATAGATAGCATAGAAAAAATGTATGAAGAAAACCAATTAGATAGTATAATAAAAAATATAGAAAATAAAATAAATTGTTAGATTGGAGGAAAAAGTATGAACAAAGTTGCATTGGTTACTGGGAGCTCAAGAGGAATAGGCAAAGCAATAGTAAAAGATTTTGCAAAAAAAGGATATAATGTCGTTATAAATTACATAAAGGAAAATGAAGAAGCGGAAAAATTGAAAAAAGAGTTAGAAAAAGAATATGAAATAAAAGCATTACGTATTAAAGCAGATGTCTCAAACGAGAATGAAGTTAAAGATATGATAAGAAATGTTATAAATGAATTTGGAAAGATAGATGTACTTGTAAATAATGCGGGTATCGCTATTGATAAAGAGTTTGAAGATAGAACTGTGGAAGATTGGAAAACAACACTAGATGTAAATTTAATTGCTCCATTTATTGTAAGTAAATACGTTGGAAAAGAAATGTTAAAAAGTAAAAGTGGTAAAATAATAAATATATCTAGTACTAATGGAATAGATGCATTTTTCCCAACAAGTATAGATTATGACGCTTCAAAAGCAGGTTTAATTAATTTAACACATAATTTAGCAATTCAATTTGCACCATATATAAATGTAAATTGTGTAGCACCAGGTTGGGTAAATACTGACATGAATAAAGATTTGCCTAAAGAGTTAGTTGAAGAGGAAATTAATAAAATTTATAAAAAAAGATTTGCAGAGCCAGGTGAAATTGCAAAAGTAGTTACGTTTTTGGCTAGCGATGATGCAGATTTTATAAATGATGAAGTAATAAAAGTTGATGGAGGTTAGTAAAAATAAAAAAATTATAAAAAGTGTTGCTAAACCTAATAATTTATGTTAAATTAAAAGCATAGTTAATAGCAAAAATTTCATACTTGTATATACAATTCTTATAAAATATTGCTATAACTACATTTGAAACGGAAATAAGTAGCTTTTTTAAGAAGAATTTTTCGCATACGTCTCTCTTAAACGAGCCATAAATAGCAGATAAGAAATTATCTGTTATTTTTTTTGCTTGTTCGCTATTTTTTTTAATTTAATTAGTATATAATAAATAAAAAGGATGTGTAAATATGCAAAAAATATGTGAGATATGTAATTACAAGCAATAAAGTTATTTGGAAAGAATATAAAGCAGAAGTATCAAAATGCATTTTAGTTTGTTCAAATTGTCACAAAGAAATACATAGTGAATTAGGTTATAATACTAAAAATAAATATTAAATATTACAAGGAGTAAAAAAACATGGATTTATATGAGAAAAATGGAAATATATTATATATTTTAAATATATTAAAAAAATATAGTGATGAAGAACACAAATTATCTATATCAAAAATAAAAGAAAAAATAAAAGAAATATATGGAGAAGATATAGAACCAAGAACAATTAGAAGAAACATAAACTTACTAAAAGAAAAATTTGGTTATGACATAAGTACATATAATGACAATAAAATTGGTTACTATATAAGTAATGATCCAGAAACAGATTTCGAACCAGGAGAAATTAGAGCAATTATAGATACTTTTAGTTATTCATCATTTATCGAAGATAGAATTGCAAAAGGAATAATTAAAAAGTGTAAAAATCTTCAAAATATATATGAAAACGAAAAACTAAAAAATTATAAAGTATACTCTCCAAAAGGTAAAACAAGCAATATAGAAGTAGTTAAAAATATTGAAGATATCTCAAATAGTATTACGAATAATAATAAGATAAAATTTGAATATTGGAAATATCATATAAAAGGCGATAAAATAGAAAAACAAATAGTAAGTGAACCTATTGTTTCTCCATATGCTATTCTTTATGATAAACAGCAATTTTATATGTTAGGAATAAAAGATGGAAATAGTGAATTTTATCATTATAGATTAGATAGAATAAAAAATCTGCAAGAACTAAAGGAAAAAATAACAATAAAGAAAACGGAAAAAGAAATAGAAGAATATACTAATTCATCAGTAGAAATTTTTAGTGGAAATATGATAGAAATAGAGGCTATCTGTAATGAAATACTATTAGGAGAAGTTATAGAAAAATTTGGCAAAAATATTAAAATACAACCGATAAATAATCAAGAATTTAAAATATCTATTTCTGCAAATCCATTAGGCTTTAAATTATGGGCAATGAGAAATTTAGATATGGTAACAGTAACAAAGCCACAATCTTTAATAAACGAAATAAAAACTGTTATAGAAGATGCTAAAAAAAGATATTAAATGAGGTGCAAAGAGTATTATAAAAATATGGAAAATAGAAAACTAGTAACATCAAATCAAATAACAAAAGATATAATTGGAAATTTTTTACTATGGGAATTAATAATACAATTTTGTTATACTATAATTTATAGTCTAATAATAAAAAACATTAACTCAAGTATCGTAATTGTGTGTATATCAATATTTTTACAAATTATTGTAGCAATTATAGTATGGAAAATAACATTAACAAAATCATTTAAAACAAAAATTATTTTAAATAAAAATATACCAGCTATTATGAAAAATTTAGTTATATTCACTATTGTAGTAGCTTTAGTAGTGGCAATATATAATTTTTCAGGTATAAATTCCATAATAGAGGATATTCCAAGTATATATGAAAATCTAAAAAAAGAAGTTTATGGATATGTAACAATTTTTAATATTGCGTATTTATTAATTTATTTAATAACTTTAATATTCGTAAAAAAACAATTATTAAATTATGTTGCTGTAGGAGAAGAAAATAAATAAAAATCCCCCAGTTAATCCTTTTTGAGGGATTTTTTTATTTAAAAATTTATATGTGCAAAAAAGCAAGAAGAAATGAGATAACAAATGCAATTAGCATATAACATAAATCAGTAAGTATTATAAACCATAATAAACTATTTGTAGCAGATTTTGTAAATTCCATAATTTTTGTAATAATCAGTGCAACAATTATACTTGATATAATTGAAGATATTATTTGGATTGAACCTCCAGCAAATAATTGGTTTATAATTGATACAGCAAAGTTTGCAACTGCATAAATTGATACATTTTTTATATATGAGTTATTTTCCATATAATTAAAATAATACCAAGATAAACCCAATCCAACAATAAGTCCTAACATGTTATTTCCTCCTTTCTAAATCCATTCTCCAAATTTATTAATATAAAATTTCTTTGCAATCAAAGCAACAAAGCAATACAAGATTGGTACAAGAATAATAATTGGCATAAAAATCATAGGAATAGGCACTAAGCCAATTAAATTACCAAGCCAAGTGAAAGGAATAATTACTCCAATTATTGCTAGCAAAATAGAAGAGAAGTACACAAATTTATGAGCATTACTTTCAATAAATGGAAGTTTAGCAGTCCTAATAATATGCATGCCCAACAAATTAGAAACAATGCTGTAAGAAAACCATATAGTTTGGAAAGTAGGGGCATCATTCAAGTGGAAAACAAGTAATAAAATTGCAAAAACAATTAAGTCAAAAGCAGAACTAAGTGGTCCCATAAATAGCATAAATTTCTTTAAACTATTAGTATTAAACTTTCTAGGCTTTTTCAAATATTCTTCATCAACATTATCAAAAGGTAAAGTCAATTGACCAAAGTCATAAAGTAATCCTTCCACTAATAATTGAATTGGAGTTTCTGGTAAAAATGGCAAAATTACACTTGCAATAATAACAGAGACAACCTCTCCAAAGTTAAAACTAGTAGAAAGTTTTATATATTTCATCAAATTCCCAAAAGTCTTTCTACCGCTCAGTTACACCATCTAATAAAACGTGTAAATCTTTTTCTAACAAGATAATATCTGCAGATTCTTTAGCAATATCAACTGCTGTATCAACTGAAATACCAACATCTGAATTGATTAAAGATGGGCTATCATTAATTCCATCACCCATATAACCTACAACATTATTAGATTCATGTAAAAGTCTAACAATTCTAGCTTTTTGGATAGGGGAAAGTTTTACAAAAATGTTACTCTTTTTTAGTAATCTTAAAACACCGCTATCACTTAAAGTTTCAAGTTGTTTTCCTTCTATAATAGTATTAGAATTAATTCCTACTTTTTTACAAATACATTTTGTAACTTCTAAATTATCACCAGTTAAAACAATAACACGAATTCCGGCTTCATTTAACTTTTTAATAGCCGATTTTGCACTTTCTTTTGGTGGATCTAAAAAGCCAATAAAACCTAAAAGAATCATATTTTTTTCATCAGTTACAGCAAAATCTATAATATCGTTAATATCATTTTTTTGGCATACTGCAATAACTCTTAATCCTTCTTTATTCAAATTTTTAGAAATTCTTTTAATATTATCTTTTATTTGATTTGTAATAGGAGATAATTTACCTTGATAATCAACCATAGTACAAATTTCCAAAATTTCTTCAACAGCACCTTTAGTAATCATTTGCTTTTTCGTACCATCTGTAACAATTACAGACAAACGTCTACGAGAAAAATCAAAAGGAATTTCATCTACTAATTTATATTGATCAATATATTTTTCCATATCATTTTGCATAGCTCTAGTTACTACAGCCTCATCAATATTGCCTCTTAATCCAGTTTGAAAATAAGAGTTCAAAAATGCATGTTTCAATATACGAAAATCTTCTTGTCCATAGATATCTAAGTATTTTTCTAAAACAATTTTATCCTCTGTAAGAGTTCCTGTTTTGTCTGTACACAAAATATTAATTGAGCCAAAACTTTCTATAGAATCTAGTTTTTTAACGATAGTTTTCTTTTTAGACATTCTAATAGCACCTTTTGAAAGGCTAGAAGATAAAATAACAGGGAGTAGAAGGGGTGTAATACAAATAGCAATAGCAACTGCAAATGTAAAAGCAGTAACTGTGCTATGTTTATTTACATTTAGTATAAATACAATTGGAATAAGAATTAGCATAAAACGAATTAGTAATTTGCTAATATTTTCAACACCTTTTTGGAAAGCAGATTTTGGCTTTCCAGTAGATAATGTATGTGCTACTTTTCCAAAATAAGTATCATCAGCAGTTTTTATAACAACACATTTTGCAGAACCGACTAATAACATTAGTTCCCATGAAACAAATATTATTTAAATCAGATATACTATCTAAATCTGATATTTCTCCATCTAGTTCTACAGTCTTTTTTACAGCATCTGATTCTCCAGTTAAAGAAGATTGACCTACATACAAATCTTTTGCTTCTAACACTCTAAGATCAGCGGGAATTAGGCTTCCTGCTGAAAGTATAACAATATCTCCTAAAGCAATTTGATTAATCGGAATAGAGGTCTCTTTTCCATCTCTTATAACAGTGGTTGTTGTTGCAACCATTTCTTTTAGCTTTTCAGCAGCTTTATTAGAATGATATTCTTCGAAAAACTCTAAAAAAGTGCTTGAGATTACTAAAATTGCAATTACAAGAATATTTGCATAACTTGGAGTTTCTGCTAAATATACATCTGTATAAAACAAAATACATGCAATTCCAAGTAAAATACTGTTAAAAGGACTAAATAAACTACTAAAAAAATAATTATACCATTTTTTTGGCTTTGCCTGTTTTATTTCATTTAGTCCATATTGTTTTATAAGGTTGTCTGCCTCGTTTGTAGTTAAACCATTTTCTTTCATATGAAAGTTGTTTAAAAATTCTTCTTTTTTTAAAGAACTTGATTTTCCATATAATTTTTTTATATCTACATCTTCTTTTGCATTTGCCATAAATAAAATCAACTCCGTTTCTTTGTTAGGCTTATTATACCACAAAAATAAAAAAATTAAGCATTTTTTATTATTCTAATGGATGTTTATCACCAACAAAATTAATTTGTGAATCAACTACAACCCAACTTCCATCATCAATTTGAATTTTATTCCATTGATGAGACCATTGTCCAGCATTTATATGTTGACTTTTTAATCCGGGCAGCATCGCATAATAGGGTAACTGCTTTACAACGACCAGAGCAAGCAGCAATTTTTAATACAAGGGCAGCATAGGCTTCATTACCATAGTTTGTTTGGTAGGCTTCATTTGATTGATTTGATTGAACTGAAACAGTTGTTGAAATGTAATTACAAATTGCTTTAGCTTTCTGCAATTTAGTCATACCACCTGAAATAATTCTATTTACTACACGTTTAGCTTCGGCTTTTGCTAAGGCAAGTCTTCCTTCTTTTGTACTTGCTGAATTTGCACTGCTAGAGGAACCAGCAGAACCAGAAGAATTTGAAGAACTAGAACCAGAATTTTGTGAATTTTGCGAATTGCCAGTAGAGGTGTTAGAATTCGTATTGGTTCCAGATTTATTAGACCCAGATGAAGATTTACTAGAATTATTAGAACTATTTGAGTTATTTGAAGAACCTGTAGAAGTATTTGTGTTTGGAACATCAACAACAGGTGACTCTTTAACCGTTACTTTAAAACTTTGAGTAGTTTCATTTTTATTTTTATCAATCGCTTTTGCAGTTAAAGTATATTCACCAGCTTTATTAACATCAATTTCTCCCTCGATTATAACTTCTAAATCACCATCTACTTCATCTTTAGCAGAAATACCTGCTTTTGAGTCAAAAGCATCACCAACTGTTATTTCTTTATCTGCTACGCCAGACAAAACTGGCTTTTTAGTATCTTCAACTTTCCAAACCACTTCTTTAGACGTAATACAATTTTGATTTAAAAAAGAAATAACTGGGCATATAGTTTCTATTTTGACTGTAACATTATCAGATACATTATCAAATGCAAAATCTTTGTCCTCATCAATTAAAGTATCATCAATAAAAATTTTTAATGAAGTATTTTCAAAAAAATCTGATTTAATAGCTACTTTTTCTAAAAGTTGAGAATAATTTAAATGAGTACCATATTCAATAGTTTCTTCTTTAATTGTTATAGCTTTTGAATTTGTGCTAATAATTTTTTCTTCAGTGTTTTTGAAAAACAAATAGAATATAACAGCATTAACTAACAAAATAATAAATAAAATGCTAATTATAATTAAAATAATTTTACTTGGCTTTGACATTTTTTTCTTTTCTTTAGATTTGCTCATATTTATCTTCTCCTGTGTAATTAATTAAATGGACAGTCCAATATAAATTTCTTCCCATTTAAATAATTTAAAATATTACTATCAGCTTTAAAATTAAATTTAAAACAATAACTGCAAAGCATTTGATACTTTTTGCCAAATTTTTTATTAATTTCATTTATCCCATATTTTCCGATCACCAATAATAGGAAATCCTAGATGGGCAAGATGAGCCCTTATTTGATGTGTCTTCCCAGTTTCAATTTCTACATCTAAAAGACAAGTATTGTTAGGATATTTTTCTAAGACACTATAGGTCGTAACAATTTTTTGATAGCCTTTTTTATAAGTATCAGAAATATATACATGGGACTTTTTATTATCTTTAAATAAAAATGCTTCACATCTTTTAAAATTATCTTTTGGAATTCCATATACCAAGGCATAGTAATGCTTTTCTATTTCATGATTTTTAAATTTATCAAGCAAAATATTTAAAGATTGCTCATTTTTTGCAAATAGAACAAGACCGAGTAGTATTCCTATCTAATCTATGGCAAGGAGCCGGCAAAAAACTAAAATCCATATATTTTTTATGAACTAGTGTAGTTAAACTATTTTGACCTGTAACCTCAATGTTATATGGTTTATTTAAAATTAAAATATTATCATCTTCATAAAAAATATCTAAATTGATATTTTGTTCTAAAAATTCATCTGAAATATAAACTGAAACTTCATCACCGCTATAGAGTGTAACATTTTCAGATATACGCTTGCCATTTATCTTAATATCCTTTTTTCTTAAAGTCTTATATAAAAGATTTGAAGATAAATTTGGAATAGAATTTAGCAAAAAAGTATTTAATTTTTTTCCATTATATTTTTCATTTACAATTATTTTTTTCATAAATTTATTATAACTTTTTGTATAGAAAAAATCAAGCAATGAGAGTTATAATCCAAAACAATTCTATTTGGGCGAATTGATTAAATCCATGATCGAGTGGAGCGAGGCTGATGAGTATAACAAAATTTCCAGAATTCTTTTCCTATTTTTGGAATATATTAAAAAATCAATGAATATAATAAATGTGTGAACTTTGTGTGAAAAAAGAAAAAAAGGTATTGACAATTAGTAAAAAAGGGTATAAAGTATTAGCAGTCACTTAAATAGAGTGCTAAAAAATCAAAGGAGGTAATACAAAATGATAAAACCATTAGGAAGTAGAGTATTAATAAAAATGAAAGAAGGCGAAGAAACAACCAAAAGTGGAATTATATTAGCAGGAAATGCACAAGAAAAGCCACAAATAGCAGAAGTAATTGCAGTAGGAGATGGGGAAAAGGTAGATGGAAAAATAGAACCAGTATGTGTAAAAAAAGGTGACAATGTTATTGTAAGTAAATATTCTGGAACAGAAGTAAAATACGAAGGAACAGAATATATAATTGTAAAACAAGAAGACATTTTAGCAATTGTTGAGTAAAAAAAGAAAGGAAGGATATAAAATGGCAAAAGTTATTAAATTTGGAGAAGAGGCAAGAAAATCTCTAGTAGAAGGTGTAAATAAATTAGCAGATACAGTTAAAGTGACATTAGGACCAAAAGGAAGAAATGTTGTATTAGATAAAAGTTTTGGAGCTCCTTTAATTACAAATGATGGAGTTACCATTGCAAAAGAAATTGAATTAGAAGACAAATATGAAAACATGGGAGCACGTTTAGTAAAAGAAGTTTCTACTAAAACAAATGATGTTGCAGGAGATGGAACTACAACAGCAACTGTTTTAGCTCAAAGCATGATAAAAGAAGGAGTAAAAAACGTAGCAGCAGGAGCTGACCCAATGGCAATAAAAAGAGGAATGGATAAAGCAGTTGATGTAGCAGTACAAGGATTAAAAGAAATAAGTTCTGCTATAAATGGAAAAGAAGATATAGCAAGAGTTGCAAGTATTTCAGCAAACAGTGAAGAAATTGGAAACTTAATTGCCCAAGCAATGGAAAAAGTATCAAAAGATGGAGTTATTACAATTGAAGAATCAAAAACTTCTAATACAGAATTAAATGTAGTAGAAGGAATGCAATTTGATAAAGGATATTTATCACCATACATGGTAACAGATACAGAAAAAATGGAAGCAGTATTAGATAATCCATACATATTATTAACAGACAAAAAAATCAGTAATATCCAAGAAATATTACCATTATTAGAAGCAATTATGCAAGAATCAGGAAAACTATTAATAATATGTGATGATATAGAAGGAGAAGCATTATCAACATTAGTATTAAATAAATTAAGAGGAGTATTAAATGTAGCAGCAGTTAAAGCACCAGGATTTGGTGATAGAAGAAAAGAAATGCTACAAGACATAGCAATTTTAACAGGTGCAGAAGTTATTATATCAGATTTAGGATTAGAACTAAAAGATACACAAATTTCACAACTAGGAAAAGCAAAGCAAGTAAAAATCCAAAAAGAAAACACAATTATTGTAGATGGAGCAGGAGACAAACAACAAATAGCAGATAGAGTAGGTCAAATTAAAGCACAAATTTTAGATACTAAGAGTGAATACGATAAAGAACAATTACAAGAAAGACTAGCAAAACTTTCAGGTGGAGTAGCTGTAATTGGAGTAGGAGCTGCAACTGAAGTAGAAATGAAAGACAAAAAATTAAGAATTGAAGATGCATTATCTGCAACAAAAGCAGCAGTAGAAGAAGGAATTGTAGCAGGTGGTGGAACAGCATTAATAAATGTAATTCCAAAAGTAGAAAAATTAGTAGAAACACTTGAAGGTGGAGAAAAATTAGGTGGAAAGATTGTTCTAAAAGCACTAGAAGAACCAGCAAAACAAATTGCAATCAATGCAGGATTAGAACCAGCAGTAATAGTTGACAATGTAAAGAAATCACAAGCTGGAGTTGGATTTGATGCAGCAAAAGAAGAATATGTAGATATGAAAAAAGCAGGAATTGTTGATCCAACTAAAGTAACAAGAAGTGCAATTCAAAATGCAGTATCTGTAGCATCAATGATACTTACAACAGAAAGTATTGTAACTGATGCTCCAGAAAAAAATGGATGCAGTTGCGAAAATCATGATGGTGGAATGCCAGCAGGAATGGACGGAATGTATTAAAATGGTAAATTGTAAAAGTAATATCCAAAAGAAAAAGTAAATTCCAAATGTAAGAGAAACGTCAATTTTTAGGCGTTTCTTTTTTGAAAAAAGTTTGATTTTTTTCAAAAAATAGTGTAAAATTAACTTACAGAAACGAGAAATTGAGCATAGCAAACAAGCAAAAAGAAATTAATTTTTTTTCGTGTAAGATTAACTTCCATTTGCTTAGAGTCATATTCAATTAATAGATGTTTCTAAGGCTGTTCGATTGTTTATCGAATAAAGTTAAATGTTTATTTTATGTTTAAAAGATATGGCTGTAACGTAACCATATCTTTTTCTATCTTTTGTATATTAAGTTTCTTTAGTATTTCACTACCATACAAAAATTCAAATGCTTCATATGGCGTTTTACCATTTAAACATTTTCTTGGTGTAGAATTAATATGTGAAAACATTAAATCTAAATCTTGTTGTGTAAGTTTTTTCAAAGATTTACCATTAGGCAAAATATCTCTAACATAATTATGATTGTTTTCTACATGAGGCTTTTGACTTGGAACTTGAGGATCACAGTAAAATATGTTAGTTCGTATTTCGCCAGTTTCCATATTTACTTCAAATAGTTTATACTTCTCAAATTCCGATCCTCTGTCGGTTAAAAGAAGAGAAAATAGTTTATAATAATCATCTTCTAAAACTTGTTGTAATTTATCAAGAGTACTTGCCATTGATTCTGATGTTTTTTCTGTATGTAGAAATCCTATCATTAATCCTGTATTCTGAAAGATAAATGTTTGAATATATGGACCATCCTAATGATTGTATACAGTATCCATTTGAGTAGTTGATATGGTTGGGTTATCTTCAATAAATTTTAGATAATCTGTATATTTTCGTCCTTCGTAATTTACAGGTTCTTTACGTTTCTTTAATTTTTTTCGTTTTCTCATTGAAACTTGTCTACGTAAAGAAAAATTATTAATGCCATAATCTTGAAAGATGCCACTTTCAATATACATATACAATGTTTTAGAACATATATTAAGTTCTGGATGGTTTTTTAATATTTGATAGACAGATTGACCTTTCTTTAAAAGAGGTTTAATAATATAGCACGATAGAAATATTTATCTAATCTACATTTAGAAATATCAGGGCAAAGATTACATATACCGACTTTTCTATCTCTTCTAGCACATTTTATTTCATTATATTCAGAACATTTTCCATGACATATACCACATTGTTTAAATTTAGTACAAGTAATAGGATTATTGAAAGGATTGCTAGGTTTTAGTTTTCTTCTGTTTTTAATTTCTTTTGCAATAGTCGAAATATCTTTATTAATAATTTTAGATATTTCAGTTCTAGACAAACCTTTTTCAAGTCCTTCTTGAATAGCTTGTCTATCTTCTAGAGTTAAATGTGAATTTTTCATAACTACCTCCATCTAACCTTAGAAACATCTGAGTTTTATTATATCATTTTGAACTTAATCTTACAAATTTTATTTTGTGTAAAGTTTATTTCTAATTTTATATACTAATTTTGGAATTTACTTTTAAAATTTACGAAAACATGTCAATAATTTTTGAAAATTTCACTAAAAAATAAGATTATTTTATTAGCGAAAATTTCACGTATGTATAAACTTGA
>CANQHU010000046.1 GCA_947623945.1 uncultured Clostridia bacterium
ATTAACCATATTTTAGAGGGACATTTTCAAATAAAATTCAAAATATATAAGTGGACATTTTCAAATAAAATTCACACCAAAAATCAAAAATAAGCAGAGAAGCCTTTATTTTTTAAGAAAAATATAGTATAATAAATAGCAAGTTGAATTTTTGATAACTTTTAGGAGAAATCATGAACACAATTTTAGGAGAACTTGGTAAATCGAAAAAATTTATTGACTTACTAAAGCAAATAGAAAATAAAACAAGTCCGGTAGCAATATCGGGCTTAACTGACATGGCAATGGTTCAAATAGGAACTGCAATAAATGAATTTGCAAAAAAACCTATTTGCATTGTAACATACAATGAAATTCAAGCAAAAAAAATATATGAAGACATTAAATATTTTACAGACAAAGTAGTACTATTTCCAAAAAAAGAAATAGTAACATATGATTATATTGCAGAAAGTAAAGACTTACCATATAAAAGAATAGAAAGTTTAAATGAAATAAAATCGAAGAAAAATTTAATAGTAGTAACAACAATTGAAGCACTTATGCAAAAACTTCCAGCAAAAGAAGTGTTATATAGAAATGAAATTAATATAAAAATAGGAGAAAGCTATAATTTAGAAGAAATAAAACAAAAACTAATTTCTTTAGGATATTCAAGATGTGATTTAATAGAAGGAAGAGGGCAATTTAGTATTAGAGGAGGAATTGTTGATATCTCTAATAATGAAGAAACAGGAATTAGAATTGAATTTTGGGGAGATGAAGTAGATTCTATACGAAACTTTAATATAACAACTCAAAGATCAATAAATACCTTAGAAAAAGTAACAATTGAACCAGCACACGAATATATTTTAGACATTCCAATAGAAGAAGTTTGCGAAAAAATAAATAAAATCGAAGCAAATAAAAAACAAAAAGAAATTATAGAAGAAGACATTGAACAAATTAAAGCAGGAAACTATATTAGCAAAATAGACAAATACTTTGATTGTTTCTATGAAAATCAAGAAAATTTAATAAATTATTTATATAGCAATTATTGTATATTTTTAGACGAAATTGGAAAAATAAAGCAAAGAGCCAAAAATATTGAAACTGATAATCAAAATTTAATAAAAGTGCTGTTAGAAAAAGAAAAAATTGTCCCAGCAGTAGTTAAAGACTTATTATCTTATGAACAAATAGAAGAAAAAATAGAAAAAAAACAAATTATATATATAGAAAAACAAGATGCCAAAAACCAATTAGCAAATGAAAAATATAAATTTGAATATAGAGAAGTAAACTATTATAAAAACGAAATAGAAGAATTATTAAAGGACTTAAAAAAAGCAGTAAAACAAAATAAAAAAATATATATACTAATATCAAATAAAGAAAAAGCAAAAAAATTGCAAAATCTATTAAATCAAGAAGAAATTACAAATACAATAGAAGAAAAATTAAATCAAACTATAATAGTAAAGCCAAATGAAGGAATTGTAACAATTAGTATAGGAAAAATATCTTCAGGATTAGAATCATATGATTTAAAACAATTAATAATAACAGCAGATGAGTTAATAGAAGGAGAAAAAAGAAAAAAAAGAATTGTTAATCAAGATTTTAAAGAAGGAGAAAAAGTAGTCTTTGCAGATTTAAAAATAGGAGACTACGTTGTTCATAGAAAATATGGAATAGGTATTTATATTGGCGTTAACACTATAAAAGCAGATGGAACAATAAAAGACTACATCAAAATAAAATACAAAAATGATGACATTTTATATATTCCAACAAATGATTTAGACTATATTAGAAAATATATTGGTGGAGATAAAATTCAACCTAAAATCAATAGATTAGGCGGAAAAGAATGGGAAAACACCAAAACAAAAGTAAAAAACAACTTAAGAGAAGTTGCAAAAGAATTAATTGAATTATATGCTAAAAGAGAAAAAATACAAGGTTTTAAATTTAGTAAAGACACTCCTTGGCAAGATGAATTTGAATCAAAATTTCCATATCAAGAAACAGAAGACCAATTGCGTTGTATAGAAGAAGTAAAAAAAGACATGGAAAGTATAAAACCAATGGATAGATTACTATGTGGAGATGTAGGCTACGGAAAAACAGAAGTAGCTTTAAGAGCAGCATTCAAGGCAGTTATGGATGAAAAACAGGTTGCTTATCTTGCACCAACTACAGTCTTAGCAGAGCAACAATACAAAGAATTCAAAGAAAGAGTAAAAGACTTCCCTATAAAAGTAGAAATAATGAACAGATTCAAAAGCAAAAAATATCAAGAAGAAGTCATAAAAAAATTAAAACTAGGTGAAGTAGACATTTTAATTGGAACACATAGAATTCTAAGCAAAGATGTTGAATTTAAAGATTTAGGATTATTAATTATAGATGAAGAGCATAGATTTGGTGTAAAAGATAAAGAAAAAATAAAACAATTAAAAACAAACGTTGACGTACTAACCATGACAGCAACTCCAATTCCAAGAACAATGCACATGTCAATAGTAGGAATAAGAGATATGTCAGTCATTTATGAGCCACCACATAACAGAAAACCAGTTCAAACATATGTATTAGAATATGATAAAGAAGTAATAAAAGAAGCAATTACCAAAGAATTAGAAAGAAATGGACAGGTATTTTATTTATATAACAATGTAGAAGGAATTGGAAAAAAAGCAGATGAAATACAAAAATTAGTTCCAGAAGCAAATGTAGTATATGCACATGGGCAAATGACAGGAAACAAAATAGAATCAATAATGCAAGAATTTGTTGAAGGAAAAACCAATGTACTTGTTTGCACAACAATATTAGAATCTGGAATTGACATTCCAAATGCAAATACAATTGTCGTAGAAAATGCAGATAGAATGGGACTAGCACAACTATATCAAATTAGAGGAAGAGTAGGAAGAGCAGATAAACAAGCATATGCCTACATCACTTACAAAAAAGACAAACTATTATCAGAAGTAGCAGACAAAAGATTAAAAGCAATCAAAGAATTCACAGAATTTGGATCCGGCTTCAAAATTGCAATGAGAGACTTAGAAATAAGAGGAGCAGGAAGCCTGCTTCGGAGAAATTCAATCTGGACATTTAGAACAAGTAGGATATGACACCTATTGCAATTTATTAGAAGAAGTAGTAAAAGAAATGAAAGGAATTGAAATAAAAGAAGAAACAGAATTGCAAATAGACATAAACGTAACAAGTTATATACCAGATGAATATATAAAAGATTCAAGCCAAAAAATAGAAATATATCAAAACATAGCACTTTGCAAAAACGAACAAGACATACAAAACATAACAGATGAAATAATAGACAGATTTGGAAACATGCCAAAAGAAGTAGAAAACCTAATTGCAATAGCAAGAATAAAATACCTAGCAAAACAAATAGGCTTAAGTAAAATCACAAGCAAAAGCATAGACATAGGAACAACAATAATATTCACATTTGAGCAAAGCAAAACAAAAATAGACATAAATGAAATAATAAAAAAATATGGAACATCAATAAAATTTTCAAATGGAATAAAACCAAGCATAACATTAAAAACAAAAACAAAAGACGAAAAACAAATACTATCACAAATAACCAAATTCCTATGTGAAATTGGGGACAGGCACCAATACCACCAAAATGACAACGTGGGGACAGGCACTAGCACCACACCAAAAAATTAAAGGAGAGGAAAATGCAAAGAATTACAAGTAAAGAAAATGAATTTATAAAGCATGTAAAAAAATTAAGGGACAAAAAATATAGGGATATAACTAACTTGTATATCATAGAAGGAATTAAATTAGTTTCAGAAGCAATACAAGAACAGGCAAAAATTATGCAAGTTATTTTATGTGATGATTGTGAAAAAAATGCAGTTATACCCAAAGAACTAATGTATGAAATTGCAAAATATGAATGCATTTATGTTCCAGAAAAAATTTTTAAATATTTGTCAGAAGTTCAAACTCCACAAGGAATTATAGCTGTAGTGGAAAAAACTAGTAAAACAATGCAAATTGACTATTCACAAGACATTATAGTAGCACTTGATAATTTGCAAGATCCTGGAAATTTGGGAACCATACTTAGAACAGTTGATAGTATAGGACTTAATCAAATAATAATATCTAACCAAACAGCAGATTGCTACAATCCCAAAGTTGTCCGTTCTACAATGGGAGCCATTTTTAGAGTAAAAATTATAAATAGCGAAGATTTGGAAAAAACATTAAAAGAAATGAAAAAGCACAAATTTAAAATAGTTGCATCTTCTTTGCAAGCAGAAAATACAATTTATGATATTGATTATCAGAAAAAAGTTATTGTAATTGGAAATGAGTCAAATGGAGTAGAAGAAAAAATACAAAATCTAGCAGATGAAAAAGTAAAAATCCCTATGCTTCGGAAAAACAGAAAGTTTAAATGCCTCTGTTGCAGCTGGAATTATATTGTACGAATATGTAAGGCAAAAATTAAAATAAATTAAAAATATCGAACTATTAATAAAATTTTGTATCTTAGAAATTGGAAAGGAAAAATAAAAATGAAAATACATGTTGTAATGGTAGAACCAGAAATACCACAAAATACAGGAAATATAGCAAGAACTTGTGCAGCAACTGGAGCAAAATTACATCTAATACATCCACTAGGATTTAATATATCAGAAAAAGCAGTAAAAAGAGCCGGGCTTGATTATTGGGATAAAGTAGAAATTGAAGAACACACATCACTAAAAGAATTTTTAGAAAAATATAAACCAGAAGAAAATAATATGTTTTTAGTAACAACAAAAGGGAAACATACTTATTGTGAACCAAATTATGAAAAAATGGAAGAAATATTTTTGTTATTTGGAAAAGAAACAAAAGGACTTCCAGAAGACTTATTACAAAAATATATAGATAAAACTATTAGAATTCCAATGAGACCTACATTGCGTTCTTTAAATCTTTCAAATTCAGTTAATATAGTGTTATATGAAGTATATAGACAAAAGAATTTTGAAGGATTAGAAGAAATTAGTTCCTATTTTGATTAATATAATCAATATTAACAGTGCGAAAAAAGTAGAAAAAATAGAAGTTTTGTCGAAATATAAGAAGATTTGTTGAAAGTGTTGCAAATCTTCATTTTTTATGTTTAAATAAAATTAGAATTATAATTCATTCAAAAATTTTATGTCGAAAATTGATTAATCAAAAAATCCCCAAATTATAAAGCAAATACAAAAAGACAACCTAATTTACCAAAAGATAAAACTTGACAAATAAATAAAAAATGATAAAATATAGGAGGAAGTAAATTGAAAGTATTCACATATAGCCAATACATAAAATGTATTCATACACTAAGGCTAAACGCTGTTTTACAATTAGCAGAAGAAGGCGAAAAATATCATTTAGAAGGAGAAGCAGGAAGATACTCACATGATAAACTAATAAAAAACATATTAAAAGATGAAGAAGAAGCAAGAAATTTTATCAATTTCTTTATAAAACCAAAAAGAGAAATAGAAAACGGTCAATTAGTAAGATATACCAACAGCTATATAACAAAAAAATACAAATCAAAAGAAGCAGATTTAGTATATAAACTAAAAGAACAAGAAATATTTTTTCTAATAGAACATCAGTCAACCATTGATAGCACAATGCCATATAGAATGTTAAACTATTGTATTGATATTATACAAGAGTGGAGTAGAAATAAAAAAATCGGAAAAAATATAGGATATCCAATTATTGTTCCAATTGTAATTTACACAGGTGATAGAAATTGGAAAATCCCTAAAAATTTTAAAGAAAGACAAATCAGCAATTATGTATTTGAGAGATATAAAATAGATTTAGAATACAATTTAGTAGACATAAACAAACTGACCAAACGAACATTATTAGAGCAAGCTACAATGTTTTGCTATACATTATTAATTGAAAAATCTCAAAATAAAGAAGAACTAATAGAAAACCTAAACAGTATTATAAAAACAACTAATAACAAAGAAAAATTAGAGCATTTAACAAATATTATAGACTATTTATTAGACAATGTATTAGAAGAGGAAATTAAACAAGAACTACTAGAAAAAATAGATAGAAAGGTAGGTGAAAAACAAATGAGTACATTATATGACCGATTATTATCAGAAAACAAAAAATTATTAAAGCAAGGCGAAAAACAAAAAGAAACAGAAATTGTAAAAAATATGATAAATAAAAAATTAGAAGATAAAATCATAATAGAAATAACAGGAATACAAAAAGAAGAACTAGAAAAAATAAAAAACAGCTTAGTAGTAGCAAGTTAAAAAAATAAAAAATACAAAACTCTTGATAAAACAAAATCAAGAGTTTTTATAGTGAAACAAAAAAACTTTAATTAGATAGAGAACCACTTTAAAAATTTAACATAAAATATATTAGGATAAATAATAAAAACTAAAACACAGAAAGGAATTAAAGACATGGAAAAAATACTAGAAATAAAAAATATAACAAAAAAATATCAAAGCAAAGAAGAAGAAATATTAGCCATCCAAAATGTCAACTTTAAAGTAGCAAAAGGTGAATTCGTAAGTATTATTGGACCAAGTCGGATGTGGAAAATCCACACTACTTTCTATTATAGCAGGATTAGAAGAAAAAACAGAAGGAGAAATCTACATAGAAGGAGAAAAAGTAGAAGGCATTTCTCCCAAGGTAGGTTATATGCTACAAAGAGACTGCTTGTTAGAATGGAGAACAGTATTCAGTAATACTATGTTTGGACTAGAAATTAAAGGAAAAAAAGACAAAGAAAGTAAGCAATATGTAGAAGAACTGTTAAAAAAATATGATTTATACGATTTTAAAGACAAATATCCATCAGAATTATCAGGAGGAATGAGACAAAGAGTAGCACTAATTAGAACTTTAGCAGTAAAACCAAAAATATTATTATTAGATGAAGCATTTTCGGCTTTAGACTATCAAACAAGAATAATGGTAACAAACGATATCTATAACATATTAAGAAAAGAAGAAATGACAGCAATCATCGTAACACATGACATCTCAGAAGCAATAAGTATGTCAGATAGAGTAGTAGTCCTAAATGCAAGACCAGGAACAGTAAAAGATATCCATAAAATTGAATTTGATATGGAAAATAGAGACCCAATTAACTGCAGAGAAAATCCTAAATTCAGCGAATACTTTAATACATTATGGAGGGAGTTGGGAGTAGATGAATAAAGAAGCAAAAGTGCTATCAAAAGAAAGAAAACAGTACTTAAAAAATAAAAAACACAAACAAATTATGATATTGCTTACACAAATAGGAATATTAGTTATTTTCCTTGCTATATGGGAAATTCTAGCAAACAAAGAAATAATAGACAGTTTTATAACAAGTCAACCAAGTAGAATTTGGAATACATTCATGAACTTAGGATCCAATGATTTAATAAGGCATATACTAGTTACAACTTACGAAACAGTAGTCGGATTTTTATTAGGAACAGGATTAGGCATTTTAATTGCAATAATCCTATGGTGGTCAGATTTTATATCAAAAGTTGCAGAACCATACTTAGTAGTATTAAACAGTCTGCCAAAAGTCGCATTACGGACCAATAATCATAATATGGGTAGGAGCAGGAACACCAGCAATAATTGTCATGGCAGTTGCAATTTCATTAATAGTAACAATTCTAGAAAACCTAAATGGGTTTTTAAAAACTGATAAAGAGGTTATAAGAATGGCAAAAACATTTAAAGCCTCAAAATTACAAATCTTAATGAAAATAGTAATACCAGCAAACTTATCAACCTTTATAAACTCTTTAAAAGTAAACATACGGACTTTCATTAGTAGGTGTAATATCAGGAGAATTCTTAGTCTCTAAAGCAGGACTTCGGATATCTAATTGTTTATGGAGGTCAAGTATTCAAATTAGATTTAGTAATGACTAGTGTAATCATTTTAGGAATTGTAGCAGGAATAATGTATGCAGCAGTATTATTACTAGAAAAATTTATCCTACATGCAAGAAAATTCAAATAAGGAGGAAAAACTTTGAAAAAGAAAATTATAATAGTTATTGCTGTTCTTATAATTGCCATTGCAGTCAGTGTAATCAGTATTATACTAAACCAAAACAAAGAAGAAAAGCAAGAACTAAAAACAATTCAAGTAAATGAAGTCACAAGATCTGTATTCTATGCACCTCAATATGTAGCAATAAATCAAGGATTTTTTAAAGACAAAGGCATGAATATAGAACTAACTACAGGTCAAGGAGCAGATGCAGTTATGACAGCAGTTTTAGCAAATCAATGTGATATAGGATTTGCACGGACCAGAGGCATCTATATATGTATACAATGAAGGAAAAGAAGATTATTGTCAAGTATTTGCACAAATGACCAAAAAAGATGGCTCTTTTCTAATTGCAAGAAATCCAACAGACAACTTCAGTTGGCAAGACTTAAAGGGAAAAACTGTCATACCAGGAAGAAAAGGTGGAGTACCATACATGACTTTAGAATATGTATTAAAGAAAAATGGAATAGATCCACAAAACGATACAACACTAGATGATAGTATAAAATTTGACTTAATGGCAGGTGCATTTGCAAGTGGTAATGCAGACTATGTCACACTATTTGAGCCAACAGCATCATTAACAGAAGAGCAAGGAAAAGGAACAATTGTAGCATCAGTAGGAGAAGCAGCAGGGGAAATACCATACACAGCATATTTTGCTAAAAAAAGCTATATAGAACAAAACGAAGAAACAATACAAAAATTTACAGATGCTATTTATCAAGGACAACAATATGTAAAAGAGCATAGCTCAAAAGAAATAGCAGAAAGCATTCAAAACTTTTTCCCAGATACAGATGTAGAATTATTAGCAAAAGTTATACAAAACTATAAAGATATTGATGCTTGGAATGATACACCAGTATTAAAAGAAGAAGCATTTAACAGATTAGAAGAAGTCATGACAATGGCAGGAGAATTACAACAAAAAGCACCTTATAAAGAAATAATAAATACAAAATATGCTGAAAAAGCAATAAAATAATAATAAATAACATTATTACCTATGGGGACGAAGCATTTAAATAGCATCGTCTCCATTAACAATTTCAGCAACCAAAACTAAAAAATAAAAATTTACATATAAATCTAAAAAATATATTGACAATTAGAACCAATAATGTTATATTTACTAACGAAGAGGAAGTGATAGTATGGAAATAGATTACAAAGTAATCGGACAAAGGATAAAAGAAGCAAGGAGAAAAAAAGGTTGGTCACAAGAAAGACTATCAGAAGAAATAGATGTAGCTGTACCTTACATTAGCAGAGTAGAAAGAGGAGACCAAATTAACTTAAAAAGATTAGCACAAATAAGCACAGTCTTAGATGTAAGATTAGAATACCTAATAACAGGAGTTGTCATACAAGACAAAAACTACTTAGACCGTGAATTATACGAAACTTTAGTACAATGCACACCTCAAAAGCAACGACTAATTTATAATATTGCAAAAATAGTATCAAATGCAAAATTTGTATAAAGATAGCGGAAATTTCTTTACAAAAAGTCGAAAATAGTATAAACTTGACTAAGGTGATAAGAAATGTATTTAAAAAGATTAGAGCTACAAGGCTTCAAATCATTTGCAGATAAAACAGTATTAGAATTCAAGCCAGGAATCACAGGAGTAATAGGACCAAATGGTTCTGGCAAAAGCAATATATCAGATAGCATAAGGTGGATTCTTCGGAGAGCAAAGTATGAAATCATTAAGAGGAGCAAAATCTTTAGATATCATATTTGCAGGAACCCAAAACAGAAAATCTTTAGGTTTTGCCGAAGGCTCTCTTATATTTGACAATTCAGACGGAGCATTACCAATTGAATACACAGAAGTAACAATCACAAGAAAACTATACAGAAGCGGAGAAACAGGATACTCTATAAATAAAGTACCATGCCGTCTAAAAGACGTATTAGAACTATTTATGGACACAGGAATCGGAAAAGATGGATATTCAATTATAGGACAAGGAAAAATAGATGAAATCTTAAGCAACAAATCAGAAGACAGAAGACATATATTTGAAGAAGCAGCAGGAATTGTAAAATATAGAACAAGAAAAGAAGAAAGCGAAAAAAAACTAGAACACACAAAACTAAACTTACTACGTATAAATGACATTCTATCAGAAATCGAAACAAACATCGAGCCATTAAAAGCGCAATCAGAAAAAGCAAAAAAATATTTAAGCCTAAGAGATGAATTAAAAGACATTGAAATAGGGCTATTTTTGCACAACATAGAAAAATACAAACAGCAACTTAATGAAATTGTAAAAGATGAAGAAGTCTTTAATTTACAATGTCAAGAAGAAGAAAAAAAATTAAACCAAGTAAAACAACTAAAAGAAGAATTAAAAGCACAAATTGATGAAATAACAAAGCAAATAGAAGATATGTCAAACTTAGGGTTCGAAAGCAAAAAAGAAATTGAAATGTTAAATTCTGATATAAACGTAGCAACAACAAGAATCGCAAACAACAAAGAAAACAAAGAAAGATTTGAAAAAGAAATAGAAGAAGCAAAACAAAAAGCACAAGAACTAGAAGACGAAATGAAACAAAGAGAAGAAAAGAAAACAAATTTAAAACAAAACAAAGAAAAATTCGAAAAAGAATTAGAATCAAAAGAAAAAGAATTAAAAGAAATAACACAAAAACTATCAAGCAAAGAACTAGAAATAGAAGGATATAAAACACAAGTAGAAAAAAATACAGACAAAAAATACGAATTACAAGGAGAAATACATACCCAAGAAATAAACAATGAAAATTATGAAAAAAGACAAGCGCAAATAAAAAATGAAATTTCAAATAACATATCAGAATTAGATTCAACAAGATTACAAAAAGACGAAATATCAAAAGGCTTTTATGAAATAGATAGCCGTAGAAATAAAATACTAAAATCAATAGAAGAAATAAATAGTAAAAAAGAAGAAGCAGATAGAAAAATAAGCGACTATCAAACAAGAATCAACAATAGTCAAAATGAAATGAGAATAAAAGACTCAAAATGTAAATTTTTGATAGAAACAGAAAAAGAAAAAGAAGGGTACATAAAAAGCGTAAAATCCCTTTTAAAAGACTGTGAAAACATAAAAGAACTAGGAAAAGGAATGCATGGGGTACTTGCAGGAATAATAGAAGTACCAGAAGAATATCAAACAGCAATAGAAATGTGTTTAGGTGCAAGCCTGCAAAACATTGTCACAGAAACAGAAGAAGATGCAAAAAAACTAGTAGAACATTTAAGAAAAAACAATTTAGGAAGAGCATCATTCTTGCCAATTAGTTCTGTAAAAGGAAAAAAATTAGAAAAAATAAAAGCAACCGAAAAAGGAATTATAGGAATTGCATCAGATCTAATTCAATTTCATAAAAAATATGAACAAATTGTAATCAGCTTACTTGGAAGAACAGTTATAGTTGACAACATGGACACAGCAATAAAGTTGGCAAAACAAAATTCATATTCATTCCGTATCATTACATTAGAAGGAGACGTAATAAACCCATCTGGAGGAATTACAGGAGGATCAGTTGCCAAAAAAACAGTCAACATTTTAGGAAGAGGAAGAGAAATTGAAAAATTAGAACAAGAAATAAAAAATTTAAAAACCAAAATTGAAAAATTAGAACAAGAAAAAAACGAATACGAAAACTCTATACAAGAAACACTAGAAAATGCAACAATTTTAGAAAAAGAATTGCAAGAAATTGATATTACTTATGCAACAGAAAAACAAAAAATAATTGCAATTGATGAAAACATAGAAAAGTTGCAAATTCGTATAAACAAATTAAAAGAAGAACAAGAAACTTTAGAAAAACAAAAACAAGAAGCAAGCACTTGCAAAAAAGAAATAGAAGAACAAATAAAAAATTTAAATGAAGAAACAGAAAAACTATCAAAAATCATTTCTGAATTTGCAAAAGATAATAAAGATAACCAAAAATATGTAGACGATTTAAATTTAGATATTACCAACCTAAAAATTTCAGTTAGTTCTTTTGATGAAAGCGAAAATTCCATGGAAGAAATGCAAGAAAGAATAAAACTAGAAATAGAAAATACAAGTAAAAGCATAGAAAATAAAACAAATCAAATTGAAAAAATCACACATGACAATTTTGAACTAGAACAATCAATAGAAGAAACAAAAGAAAAAATTGAAAAAATCAAAGAAGATGTAAAAAATAGTGGTAGTAAAATAGAGGAACTAAAACAATCTAGACTAGATAAAAACGAAACGCTATCAAAACAAGAGGAAGAAATATCAAGTAAATTCAATATTATTGAAGATTTAAAAGCACAAATAGTAAAAATAGATGTTAAAAAAACCAAAATAGAAGATGACATTAATTTAATAATAAATAAAATGTGGGAAGAATATGAATTAACACCAAATAATGTAGGAGAATATAAAAAACCAGAAAATATTGCATTAACTCAGAAAAGAGTTAATCGTTTAAGACTAGAGATTAAAGAATTAGGAAGTGTAAATATAGATTCAATAGAAGAATACAAAAACATGAAAGAAAGATATGACTTTATGTGTGAACAACGAGTTGACTTAGAAGATACAATGAGTAAATTAAGAAATATAATAACAGATATGACGTCAAATATGAAAGAACAATTTAAAACACAATTTGCCAAAATCAATAAAAACTTTGAGGAAGTATTTGTTGAATTATTTGGAGGGGGAAGTGCTAATCTTTCTTTAGAAGATGAAGAACACATTTTAGAATGTGGAATTAATATAACAGCACAACCACCAGGAAAAAAACTACAAAATATGATGTTATTATCAGGTGGGGAAAAGGCACTTACTGCAATTGCATTATTATTTGCTATTTTAAAAATGAACCCATCACCATTTTGCGTGTTAGATGAAATCGAGGCAGCTCTGGATGATGTAAATGTATATCGTTTTGCAGAATATTTAAAGAAATTTTCAAGTAATACACAATTTTTAGTAATTACACATAGAAAAGGTACAATGGAAGCGGCAGATACAGTATATGGAGTTACTATGGAAGAAAACGGTATTTCAAAATTACTGTCTATGAGACTTGCAAAAAACTAACAAAGATATATAAAAAAATAATCAAAGATTTTGTTTTATTTTACAAATCATTGATTATTTTTTTATAAATTTTATAATTTCTTCATCTGGAACATTTAGAATTTTTACAATTTTTTTGAAGGTAGAAATTCTTGTGTTTTCTTCGTTATGTTCAATCCTTTGTAATTGGCGCCAGCTAATACCAATTTCTTCGGCTAGTTCTTCTTGTGATAATTCTTTTGATAATCTATATTGTTTAATCATATCTAACCTCCATCTATTTTTATTTATTATATTACACTATAAGGTTAAAAAGAACGACATTTTTGTCATATTTTACATTAATTATATTGACTTTAATATTTTTTAAGTATAAAATAAGACTAAATACGACAAAAATGTCATACATAAAATACAATTAAAGGGTAAATACTAAAACAAAAGAGGGGAGATTTTAAAATGAGAGAAAAAGAAGACAAAAGAATTTGTACAAGACAAAATTCATTATTTGAGCTAAGAAAAAATTTATCAAACAAAAACGAAACAAGAGGAATTACACTAATTGCATTAGTTATTACTATTATCGTGTTATTGATCTTAGCAGCAGTGAGTATTGCAACATTAACAGGAGACAATGGAATTTTAGCAAAGGCACAAATGGCAAAAGAGAGAAATGACGCAGCAGAAAAAGAAGAAACACAAAAGTTACTACAAGCAGAAGCAAATATGAATTTTGAAGAAACAGAATATAATGGAGTAAAAATTCCAGCAGGAATGGCACCAACAAGAAAAGAAGGAGAAAGTACAGTTGCTGAAGGATTAGTAGCAGTAGATAAAAATGGAAATGAGTGGGTATGGATAGAAGTACCAAAATCAGAAATGCCAGCAGATTTAACTTTTGCAAATGAAACAGGATATTCTGAAGAAGACAAAACAAATTGTGATTCCATAACAACAGCATTAAAAGCATATGCAGCGACATATACAGAAGGAAAAAAAGGACAAGGATTTAATTGGACAGATGAATGGTATGCAGATAAAGGAGAAAATGATATAGTAACAGAAAATACAGCAGAACCTAATCAAAAGGAATTAAAAACAGGATGTGGATTAACATTAAATGAATATAAAGAAACATATCAAAAAATGATAAAGAGTGTATATAAAAATGGAGGATTTTGGATAGGAAGATATGAAGCAGGAATAGAAGGAACAACAGGAACAGACGAAGCAAGTTTAAAATTAGGAAGAACAAGTTCAAGTGCAAGAATAGATATTGCAACTTCACCAAAAGCAATAAGCAAAAAAGATGCAATACCATATAACTATGTAACATGTAGTGAAGCACAAAAATTAGCAAAAGAAATGACACCTGATAATAGTAAAACAAGTAGTTTGTTATTTGGAATACAATGGGATTTAGTATGTAAATTCTTAGAAGTAAGAGGAGGAGTACCTCAAGCAGATATTAATGAAGATAGTGGAAAATGGGGAAATTATTATAATGTAGAGATACCAATTACAAGTAGTAATGCAAAAAGTGCATATATGTATTATAATAATAGCGATGAAAAATATTATTTTTCAAATGAATGGACAAAAATGACAGAAGCAACGAAACAAGCAATTACTGATGTTAAAGCAGAAAATCGTATTTTATTGTCTACAGGAGCATCAGAAAAAACGAAAATATTAAATATCTATGATTTCGCAGGAAATGAATGGGAATGGACATTAGAACATGCAACCGCGAAAACTGACCATCCTCGTAGCAGTAGAGGAGGCGATTTCAGCATTGACAGTTCTGGTTATCCAGCTTCTGGCCGCTACAACACCGATACGACCGGTGCCTACCTCGGCTATTCGTATCGTCCAGCTTTGTACTGAAATTGTTTAAAAGTCAAGTTATGCAAATAAAAAGTAGCCAGAAAAATTAGCTTGAAGATGCTATGATTGAATAGGGAGAGAGGCTTCAATAGGCTTCTCATGTAGGAAAATTTTATAACAGATGTCATATGAGTTTATCATAATGGCAACTGTTAGAAAATTTTTTTAATTTTGTATTAAAAAAAATAAAAAAGGTTTTATAATTATATTTTTCATAACTGCTAAGCGACCAAACGGAACGAAGTGAAGTACGAAATGGAGTAACTTACATTTAAATTATTAATAATGGAAGTTGAGACACCAAGGTTATGAAAAATATAATTATAAAGCCTTTTAATTAAAACTATTTTATAAAACAATAAATGTACAAATAGAAATAAAAATAGAAAAGAAAGACAAAAGATATTACATTTAAATTACAAATTAATGAAGATTTTATTATAAAACTTAGATTTTAGAAAAATTTTTAGGAAAAAAATGTAAGCGCTAGAAGAAAAGGCGTTATTAAAAACCTCAAGCTAGTCCTATATAATATGGGCATAACTTGAGGTTTTT
>CANQHU010000047.1 GCA_947623945.1 uncultured Clostridia bacterium
AACGGCATGATGTGGTGGTGTGAGAGGGGATGAAAATTTTATTTTATTTTATAAAATTTTCTACTCTACTCGATTTTATTTATTAAAATTCTAACCATAATCCAGCATCTTTTAAATCTTTTATTTTTTTAGAATGTTCATCTTCTGTTTTTGAAAAATAAACTTTTCCATCTTTATCTGCAACAAAGTATAAATAAGAAGTATTATTTGGTTCAATTGCAGCTTCTATTGAAGAAGTTCCTACCATAGAAATTGGACCAATTGGAAGTTTTCCTTGCATTCTTGGACCTCTAGTATTATATGGATTATAAGTATTTAATTCTGATGAGTATAAATCTCTTGAACCAATTTCAACTTTACTTGCATAATAAGTAGTAACATCACTTTGAATTGCCATATTTTTTTCTAAACGATTATATATAACACTAGAAACATCTTTTCTATCTTCATCAAAAACTGCTTCATTTTCAATAATAGATGCAATTGTTAAAATTTCATGTACAGAGTGTTTAGATTGTTGAATATTTTTTTGATATGGTTTTAATTTTTCGTTCATTTGGTCTAATAAAGTTTCAAATATAGTTTCTAATTTAGCATCTTTATTTTCGAATTCATAAGTGTCAGGGAAGAAGTAACCTTCTAATGGATAGTATATATTTTCGTCTTTTATTTCTTCTGTAAGAAACCAGTATTTCTGAATTAAAGAATCTATATATTCATTATTTTCTAATAAGTTATAGACTTCATCTTCTGTATGATTTGTATTATCTGCAATTGTTCCGTGCAATCCATCTCATATTTTTTCCTTCTACAAAGGTAATAGATACTACATTTTTACTTTTTACTTTTCCAGTTTGTAACAGTTCTGTAATTTCTGCAACTGACATATTTTTAGAAAGTTCATAGTTTCCTGCTTGAAAATTAGAAATATTATGCATTTTTACATATAAGCGAAATGCTAAACTATTATGAATAATTCCTTGATTTTCTAATTGATCAGCAATTGTATTTACACTAGAACCAATTGGAATTTCGACTGTATATTTATTAGAATCATCTCCAATAGGTGAAATGCTAATATTATACCATATTATTCCTGATAAAATTGTGATTAATATAATTGCTACTATTACAGATACGATAATTATTACTTTTTTATTCATTATTTTTCTCCTAAAATGGCTATAGCCTTATTTTATTAAAGTATATCATATTTTAAATAAATTTCAATAGTATAAATATAATATTTTATAAAAAATTTGTTCTGTTCGCTTGTATTTTATATTAAAATGTTATATATTGGTAAATATAGGAAATGAGAATAAGCAGATGTGGTTTGCCACCAATTTTAACGAATCTTCGTAGGAGAGGTGGTGATGTTTATGGTTAGGGTAATACTATTTTTAATAATAACATTTATACTATCTTTAACATTAAACGTTGCCTTGGCTACAGTTCTGTATAAGAACTGGGTTGATAAGCAATTACATAAATAATAAAAACTCACATCTGTTCTTTGCAAGGTAGGTGTGAGTTTACTCAAATCTATTTGGCAAACCACGTTTGTGGTTTCTCCATTTCCTATATTTATTATACAAAAATCATCTAAAAAAGTCAATAATTTTTAAACAAATAAAAATACTTTAGTTAGAATAAAAAGTCAATGGGGCTTCCAACGGGAATCGAACCCGTGACCTCAGCCTTACCAAGGCTGCACTCTACCTACTGAGCTATGGAAGCACATCGATATTATTATACAGTAACAAGTAAAAAAAGTAAATAATTTCTATTGACTTTTTCAAAAAAATATATTAAAATTATATTCATAAGTAAAAACGAGTAAGAGAAAAGTAAGTTAAAGGTTTCTTACAGAGAGAACTAATTATAAGCTGGAAATTAGTTTAAGAAAACATAACCGAAAACTACCTCTTCATAAGTTCTAGTGAATAAGCTAGACGGAAAAGAACCGTTATCATATCTTATAATTAAGTAAAAATTAGGATGGAACCGTGTATATAAGCACTCCTATAGAAAAAATCTATAGAAGTGTTTTTTTATACTTTTATAGAAAAAGGGGGAATTTTTATGATTAAAGTAACATTAAAAGATGGTTCAAAATTAGAAGTAAACGAAGGAGAATCAATCTTAGATGTAGCCAAAAAAATTAGTGAAGGACTAGCAAGAAATGCTACCTGTGGGGAAGTAGATGGAAAAGTAAAAGACTTAAGATACGAACTACACAAAGATTGCAACTTAGTAATTCATACATTCCAAGAAGATGATTTAGAGGGAAAAAAAGCATATTGGCATACTACATCACATATCATGGCACAAGCAGTACAAAGGTTATTTCCAGATGTAAAAATTGCAATTGGACCTGCAATTGATGATGGATTTTACTATGATTTTGATGTAGAAAAACCTTTTACAGATGAAGACAAAGCAAAAATAGAAGAAGAAATGAAAAAAATAATAAAAGAAGATTTAAAAATCGAAAGGTTTTCTTTGTCAAGAGAAGAAGCATTAGAATTAATGAAAAATGAACCTTACAAAGTAGAACTAATAAAAGACTTACCAGAAGGAGAAGAAATTAGTTTTTATAAACAAGGTGATTTTACAGATTTATGTGCAGGACCTCATGTGATGAGTACTGGAAAAATAAAAACAGTTAAAATATTGTCATCATCTGGTGCTTATTGGAGAGGTAGCGAAAAAAATAAAATGTTACAAAGAATATATGCCATTTCTTTTCCAAAAGCAAGTATGTTAGAAGAACACTTAAAAATGTTAGAAGAAGCAAAACAAAGAGATCATAGAAAAATAGGAAAAGAACAAGAATTATTTATGACGCATGAATTAGTTGGTTCTGGACTTCCAATGTATCTACCAAATGGTGCAACAATTAGAAGAATTTTAGAAAGATATATTGCAGATAAAGAAATAGCATTAGGTTATATGCATGTTTATACACCATCACTTGCCAATGTAGAATTATACAAAACAAGTGGACATTGGGATCATTATAAAGAAGACATGTTTCCAGTTATGAAAATGGAAAATGAAGAACTTGTTTTAAGACCAATGAATTGTCCTCACCATATGTTAATTTACAAAAACAAATTACATTCATATAGAGATTTACCAATTAGAATTGGGGAATTAGCACATGACTTTAGATATGAAGCAAGTGGAAGTGTATGCGGGTTAGAAAGAGTTAGAGAAATGTGTCAAAATGATTCCCATATATTTGTAACACCAGAACAAATAAAAGAGGTATTTGGAGAAGTTGTAAAACTAATATTAGATGTTTACAAAGATTTTGGATTTAATGATTATAGTTTTAGATTATCTTTAAGAGATAAAAACAATAAAGAAAAATATTTTGATGATGACAAGATGTGGGAACTAGCAGAAAGCCAATTAAGAGAAATTTTAACAGAACTTAAAATACCTTTTTACGAGGCAGAAGGAGAAGCAGCATTTTATGGTCCAAAATTAGATGTTCAAATTAAAACAGCAATTGGACATGATATAACTATTTCAACTTGTCAACTAGATTTCTTATTGCCACAAAGATTTGAGCTAGAATATATTGGAGAAGATGGAAAAGCACACAGACCAGTAGTAATTCACAGAGCAATACTTGGAACATTTGATAGATTTTTATCATTCTTAATAGAAGAATATAAAGGAGCATTTCCAGCATGGCTTTCACCAGTACAGGTAAAAATATTACCAATTACAGACAATCAACATGAATATAGTAATAAATTAAAAGAACAATTTATGAAAAAAGGACTTAGAGTAGTAGTAGATGACAGAAACGAAAAAACAGGATACAAAATTCGTGAAGCCCAATTAGAAAAAGTTCCATATATGCTAGTAGTAGGACCAAAAGAAGTAGAAGAAAACTTAGTTGCTGTACGTTCAAGAAAAGACGGTGACATAGGAACTATGAAACTAGAAGAATTTGAAAGCAAAATTTTAAAAGAAATAGAAGAAAAGAAATAAGGAGAGATAACATGAAAATAGGAATAGTAGGCTTGCCAAATGTTGGTAAAAGTACTTTGTTTAATAGTATTACTAAAGCAGGGGCAGAATGTGCAAATTACCCATTTTGTACAATTGAACCTAATGTTGGAGTAGTTAGTGTACCAGATAAAAGATTAGATGAACTTGCAAAAATGTATAATCCTCAAAAAGTTACTCATGCAGTAATAGAATTTGTTGATATAGCAGGACTTGTAAAAGGAGCAAGCAAAGGTGAAGGATTAGGTAATAAATTTTTATCACACATTCGTGAAACAGATAGCATTTGTGAAGTTGTAAGATGTTTTGAAAACTCAAATATCGTTCATGTTGATGGAAACATAGAGCCAATAAGAGACATTGAAACAATAAACCTAGAACTAATTTTTTCTGACATTGAAACAGTTGATAAGAGATTAGAAAAAGCAAAAAAGAATTTAAAAGCAGACAAAAAATACCAAGAAGAAATTGACTTATTAGAAAAAATAAAAGAAAATTTGGAAAATGGGATATCTGCAAGAGCAATTAGTTTTACAGAAGAAGAACAAGAATTAGTTAAGCAAATGTTTTTATTAACAACAAAACCAATTTTATATATTGCAAATGTTTCAGAAGAACAATTAGAAAACATAGAGCAAGATGAAATGGTAAAAAAAGTTAAAGAATATGCTGCAAAAGAAAATGCAGAGGTTATTCCTTTATGTATAAAAATAGAAGAAGAATTATCAGGGTTAGAAAATCAAGACAAACAAGAAATGCTAGAAGCATTAGGGCTAGAAGAATCTCGGATTAGATAAAGTAATTAAGAAAAGTTATGATTTGTTAGGATTAATGTCCTTTTTAACGGCAGGAGAACCAGAAGTAAGGGCTTGGACAATAAAAAAAGGAACAAAAGCGCCAGAAGCAGCTGGAAAAATACATTCTGATATTCAAAGAGGATTTATTAAAGCAGAGGTTGTTTCTTATTCTGACTTAATGAAAGAAGGGTCTATGATTGCAGCCAAAGAGAAGGGTCTTGTTCGTTCAGAAGGAAAAGATTATATTATGCAAGATGGCGATATTGTCTTATTTAAATTTAATGTATAATACTCGTAATAATTCTGTAACAAAAATGTAAAATAAAAAAGCAAAAAAAGTATTGACTTATTCTTTTTTTAAGTATAGAATTAGAATTGTAAACAAAAGAAATTAGTATTTATGCTTTTTTACAAAAATTGCTTGAATTATACATAAAATTATGGTATAATTTTATGCGGTTATCATAATACTAATATTAATATAAAAGTGAGGAGAAACGATATGAAAAAAACAAATTTAATCAAATTATTTTCAATTTTATTAATAGGAGCAATGTTAATAATGTTTAGTACGAATGTATTTGCAGCAGAAAACAATACATTTTTAGACTTAACTAATAACTATGCAAGTGGCTCTGGAAATACCAACTCAAATTCAGGAAATACAAATACAGGCAATACTAATACAGGTAACACAAACATAGGTAACTTAAATTCAGGAAATACTAATACTGGAAATACAAATACAAATGTATCATTAAATACAAACAACACAAACACAAATACAAACAATTCAAGTATCTACAACAATACTAATTTACCACAAACAGGTATAGAAGATTCAATTCCAGTTGCATTATTAGTAGTAGTATTTGGAATTTCAGCAGTATATGCATTCAAGAAAATTAAAGAATATAGAAATATATAATTGATTAAATATAATATTAAAGCCTTTAGTTCAAAGGCTTTTTTGTTTTGACTTTACAACTGTCCTATTTTTTCCTAAATCATCACAAGTAAAAAGAGTTAAAGTTTTATCAGACTTGCGATAATCAAAAACAGGGGAAAGGTTAGAGGCTTCAACTTCATATACATCATAAACTACATAAACATACTTTTTTCCATTATTGTCAAAAATATAAATTTCATCATCTTTTGATAAAGTTGATAATTTACTAAAAAAAGTTAAATTGTGATAGTTATGACCAGCAATACATATGTTACCAGGTTTTTCAGGGCTGTTTCCATAAAATTTGCAAGGAGCAATTTTTAGTAATTCATCAGAAAGTTCAGAAAAAACAGGGTAATAAATATTAATTTTTGGTATTTCAATAATACCGAAAAAGACCATTAAAATTTTCTTCTATTGGTGTAGGTTCTTTATTTTGAGCACTATATAATCGATAAATACTATAATTACTAATTAAATCATTAGAAAGATTTTCTTTTTTTACTAAATCATAATAATAAAATACCCCAAAAGAAATAGTCAAAAGAATTATAAAAATGGAAAATACAAATTGAATTTTAAACCATTTTGTTTTATTAGAACTTTTTTTATTTAATTTTGTACATAATATTTGATTCATAACAAATTTATTGTATGTAAAAATAAAGAAAAGATACCTTATTCTAAAAAGTATCTTTGTTTCTATTTCTTGAAATTTTTGGCATAACTTCAAATTTAACTTCAAAACATTTAAAATCATACAATTGATTTTCTTCCAAACAATCCAAATAAATATCTAATTCGTCTAAATTTCTACATGCTGCTATAATAATAGGGTTTAGTTCATATTTAAACATTAATTCTAATCCTAAATCAAGTGCTTTTGTAATAGATGAATGTTCTTTTTTTCTAACTAAATTAAAAGCCTCTCTAAACCTAGAAATTGTTGAATTTTTAAATTTACTTAAAGGTACAACATATAGGTCGTCTACTACTTCTTGCATAGTTTTATATTTATTATTTGAATTTTCATAAATAGATTTAATTTCTGAGTAATAAAAAGGTAAGTATGCTACTTGATTATTTTCAGAAACAGTAAGAATGTTATAATCATAACTTTCAGTTTCAATATTGACTTTGGCTTTAGTCTTGACATTTGCTACATTATGTTTTGGATTTTTAACCTTTTTAAAAAATAGCCCTATTGCAGAATTTAAAATGTTAGTATATGTATTTTCAAAATCCAAAATATCTTGGAATAATTTATCTCTTTGTTTATTGTATTCAACAAGATTAGCTTTAATTTCATTTTCATTATATTGATTATCTTTATCATAAAGCCTTATAGTAGAATTAATATCATCTTGCAAAGATATGGATAAATTTTCAATTTTATCTATATCTTCAAGGGATTTTTTTAGCAAAGATATAGATTCATAAAAATCATCCATTTTATTTTTTTCAATATAATCAGAGGCTTCAACGATGTTTGTGATAAAATCAGAAAGTCCAATTTTTTTGGTGCTATATAATTTAATAATACTTTCAATATTATCGCGTTCTTGTGTTAAACTTTGTATAAGATCTTTTTTTATAAAATTATCTAATCCATCAAAATTATAAAAAAGCATAGTATCCTCCTAAATCTTTTGTATCTATTATTATTATAACAGAAAAAAGTATAAAAGAATATTACATTTATATTACATTTTTATTTTAAAATTTGGAAAATACTAAAAAACATTAAAATAAAGCAAAATCCAATCATAGTATATGGCATCTTAAAACCTATAGCTTTATATAATTGAAAATAACTAACTGTAAAATTAAAAACTTCACTTATTACAATTGCTAAAAGATAACCTGTTAAACCTAAAATTGGTAATAGAAAATATAAAATTCCTATAGTAATTAGCAAATCTAAAATATTGCAGAACATAACTTCAAATTGCTTATTTAAGCCTTTTAGCATACTATCAATTATATTGTCTAAATACATAAATAATATAAGAGGAGAGAGAATTTTTAGATATTTGCTACATTCTAAATTTTGAAATATTTTTAAACTTATATTATTTGCAAATAGAAAAAATAGGATAGATAGTAAAATTGAGAATATAGAAATTATAAAAAAACCTTTTTTACAAATTTCTAATATTCTTTTTTTATAATTTTTAACCATTAAACTTGTAAATTCAGGAATAAGTAGTCTATTAAAAGATTCAAAAAAGACATTTGGAAATAATAAAATAGACATAGTCATTCCATCTATTTTCCCATATTCCGATAAAGCAATTGTATATGGCAAGCCAAATAAAACTAATCTACTTGGAATCAAAAATTGTTTTAAAGTAGATAATCCAGATCTCAAATATGAAGTAATTGATACTGGAAAGGCAATTTTAAAAATTTGTTTTTTAAAGCTAATTTTTGAAAATTTATATTTTGTAATTTTATGTATTTCAATGCGATATAGTACATATAAAAAGAAACAAGAAAAAATTTCTGAAATTACATCGGCTAAAATAAGATAAACACATATAGATTCCAATGTTTTAGAAGTATTCAAATTTAATAATACTATGCTTATTGCGATTTTAATAAGTAATTCAAATGCTTGTGCAAAAGCACTTTTATATGCTTTTCTTGTAGCAGAAAAATAACCATTTAAACTGCTAGAAACAGCAATAAAGGGAAGTCCAACAGAAATTAAATAAAGTGGGGTAGGAGAGATCATAGATTTTAGCCAATTTAGCGAAATAATATTAGAAAATAATAAAACAAAAAAACTTGCTATTAAACTTAATATTAATGAAAAAATACAGCAACTTTGTAATGCTTTTAATCCTTCTAAAATATGTCCTTTTTCAAATTGCTCTGAAACAAGATAAGTTGAAGCAAGGCTTAACCCTGAAGTTGCTAGAGTAATTGAAAATAAATAAACAGACATGACCAAATTGAAAACTCCGAAGTGCTTTTGAACCAATCTTATTAGAGACATATATACCAAAAATCATTCCAATACTTTTTAAAATTAATCCAGTAATTGTTAAAATAAATCCATTTATAAAAAATTTCTTTGTTCTTTTCAAATTATCACCATTAAATAAGTATTTATTTTTTCTTTTGAATATGAATAAAAATATATAAAACAGCTTTCAAAATTTACATAATTTCATATTATATATAGATGACGTAATTTGAAAGGAGGAAATAGATAAATTTTGGAAGTAAAGGATAAAAAAATAGGATTTGCATTAACTGGTTCATTTTGTACTTTTAAAAAAACAATACCAAAAATGAAGGAATTAATTGAAAAAGGTGCTAAAATTTTACCAATTATGTCTTATAATAGTTATTCAATGGATACAAAATTTGGAAAAGCACAAGAATTTATAGAAGAAATAGAAAATATAACAGGAAGAGAAATTATTCATACAATACAAGATGCAGAACCAATTGGACCTAAAAAATTGACTGATATTATGATTATTGCGCCTTGTTCTCGGAAATACCATATCAAAACTTGCATGCGATATTATAGATACACCAGCATTGATGGCTGCAAAATCTCATTTAAGAAATCGGATATCCCTTAGTAATTGCACCGTCTACTAATAATGGCTTAAGCGGGAATGCAGAAAATCTAGGTAAATTACTTAATAGAAGAAATTATTATTTTGTACCATTTAGGCAAGATAATCCAATTACGAAACCAAGATCAATTGTTTTTGATTTTGATTATCTTGTAAAAACAATAGAATATGCTTTAGATGGGGAACAGATAAGTCCTATCTTATTATAAAAAGAAAATAGAAGATTGATTTATAAAAAGCAGTCTTCTATAAATTTGCCAATGGATTATTTTCAACTGCATGTTTAACTTGTTCATTACTAACATGTGTATATATTTCAGTAGTAGAAATACTTTCATGTCCTAATAACTCTTGAAGTGCCCTTATATCAACATTTCCATATTGATACATTAAAGTTGCAGCAGTATGTCGCAATTTATGAACTGAATATTTTTTTACATCTAATCCTGCTTCTTGTAATTTATTTGTTACAATATTTTCAACAGTTCTATTACTAATTCTCGATTTTCTTTCACTCAAGAAAAGGGCTTTTTCAGAATATTTATTATCATGTTTTATTGCTTCTTTAGGACGAACTTCAATATAATCATTAATTGCTTTTATACATGCTTCATTTAAATAAATTGTTCTTTCTTTATTTCCTTTACCAATTACATTCAATTTACGTTCTCCAAAGTTAATATCTTTAAGATTAATACCGACTAACTCAGAAAGACGCATACCACAATTTAAAAATAAAGTGATAATTGCATAGTCACGCTCATTATTTCTGTTATCTTCATTTGAAGTAACTGCTAATAATTTTTTACTATCATCTAGTGATAAATATTTAGGTAATCTTTTATCTAATTTAGGAGTTTCTAAGTCTTGGGCAGGGTTGTTATCAATTAATTTTGCTTTTCTACTTAAATATTTAAAAAATATTCTAATAGTTGAAATTTTTCTTGCTCTAGTAGTAGATTTGCTATTATATTCACGCGTCATATATGAAATAAAGGCATGAATATCATCTAATGTAATTTTTTTTACAGTGTCTAAGCCTAAATCATTAATTTTTATTTCTTTTATATCAGTTTCATCTGTCATATGAAAATGCATTTTTATAAATTTAAAAAACATTGCTAAATCATAATTATATTCTTTTATACTATTTGGTGATTTATTTAATATTGTAATAGAATAATCTAAAAAAGAATTAATAAATTCTGGATTATCTTCTCTCTTAATCATCTTTTATTCTCCATTTCTTTTTAACTAATATTATAATAACACTTTTAGAAAAAAAATGAAAGATATATTTAAAAGTATATTATAAAAATAAAACACTACCTGTGCAATATGTGACCAAGTATATTTCTTTTTTAATTACTTTATTATATAATCGATATATATTTAAAATTTGAAAGGGGAAATAGTAACAATGATTGAAGAATACAAATTAGATGAAGAAGATGAAAAAATACTTAACGAATTAGACAATTTATGTGGGGTAATACAAAATAAAGAAGTATTAAAAAACATAATTATTTATACCAAATTAAGAAAAAATAACGAAGTAAATTTTGGAAACTACAACATAATAATAAGAAATGATTCCTCTTATAATTTACTGAATGATTTTTTGAAAGTATGTGCAAAAATATTTATTAAATACAATATTATTCCTAATGATAAAATATGTCATTTGGATAAAATGATGAACAATAGAAGAGAGTGTCCTTTTGATAAAATTTCTGGAATAGAAGAAAGTATAATTGTAGTTAATGAAGGAAAATTAAAAATTAATTATGCTGATGAATTGGATAATTTAAGCAAAATCATAGAACGTTTTAAAGATAAAGTTTTTATATTTGAAGATACAAATTTTTGTGAAGGGGAAGCAGATGCAGAATTAGGAGAATATGCAACGTGGAGAATGTCTATAGAAAAAATATCATTAGAAGATAAAATAATGTACTGCCAAAGAAAATTTGATGAAAATAATCTTCGATACAAAAAACAAGATTTAAAAGATTTTGCCAATGTTCCATTGTGGAAGTTAAAAAACATGACAATAAAATTAATAATTGATTGTAAAAGTAATCATATTGAATTAATTGATAAACAAATATTAAAAAGGAATAAAGACAATTTCGACAAAACTAATAAAAAAAGAACTGAAAATAAAACCAAGAAAATTGAAAAATCAGCAAGAGAAGAATTAAATGATTTAATTGGTCTTGAAGATGTAAAATCTCAAATGCAAAAAATTCTTAACTATGTAAAATTAAATAAAGAAAGAGGAAAAATGCCTACACTACATATGTGTTTTACAGGAAATCCTGGTACTGGAAAGACTAGTATTGCAAGAGTAATTGGAAAACTATTTAAAGAAGAAAATATATTAAATGGCGATGGCGAATTTGTTGAAATTCATGGAAGAGATTTAGTTGCAAAATATGTTGGCTGGACTGCTCAAAAAGTGCATGAGACAGTTGAAAAAGCAATTGGAGGAGTTTTATTTATAGATGAGGCATATAGTTTGGTTCCAGATAGAAGAGGAAGTTTTGAAGATGAAGCAATTGCAACACTAATAAAGGAAATGGAAGATCATAGAAATGAAATATGTATCATTTTAGCTGGATATACAAATGAAATGAAAAATTTAATAAAATTAAATCCAGGTTTTGAAAGTAGAATTCAATTTACAATTAATTTTCCAGATTATAATGAAGATGAATTATTAGCAATCTTTAATAGGTTATGCGACCAGGAAAATTACATGTTATCAAACGCTTGTAAAGAAATTTTGATAGAGAACTTTTCTTTTGCAAAAAATAGAATAGATTTTGGCAATGGAAGATATGTAAGAAATTTATTTGAAAAAATAAAATTTGAACAGGCAGATAGAATTATAAAAAATAATAGTAAAACAATTAATAATATTATTAGAGACGATGTTGAAAATGCACTAAAAATAATTAATATGCAAACCAAAGAAGTACAAAGAAAAATCGGTTTTTCTTACTAATAGATATTTTTCTATTGGAAATTTTTAATCTTTATTGTATAATAAATATATATTAAAATTTAAGATGGAAAGTAAATATTATGGAAGTAAATAATAAAAAAAATAAATCAACATTAGATATAAAAAAAGAACTTATTGCTAACGATCTAAACGAATTATTGAAATCACTTATAATTTTTTTTATAGTTGCAATATTGTGTGGCTATGTAGGTTATATTTATAGTAAAGATAACAATTTAAGTATAGCTCGTGGTATTATATTTGGTATTCTCTTTCCTTTAGGGACAGGTTTATTGGAACTAATTGATTGCAATAATTTGTTTAGTTTTATAGTATATACATTTTTATATTTATTAATTGTAAGCAATATACCAACGTTTGTCGGTGGAATAATTTTATTTATAGTAATAGGAATATTCATAATAGATTTTATTTATATAGAAAAAAGGGATAGAACAACGGAAATAGAAGAATACATTAAAAATAGAACTACAAATTCTACAAAGCCTTCAAGCTATAATATTAATGAATATACTCATGATAACTATGATTTTAAAGAAGATAAAGAAGAATTTGAATGTGAAATGTGCTTTAAAAAGATATCAGAAGAAGAGTACGAGTTATATGATTGTATGTGCGAGGAATGTTTTATAGATATGCATACAGATAAAGATGGCAACTTTCATGATGAAATAGATAGTTACTAAAAAAGGAGATTAAAGTATGGACTCAAAAAATGGGATAATTGGATTAGCTATTGGTGATGCTATGGGCGTTCCATTAGAATTTTGTAATAGAGAAAAATTAATGAAAAAACCAACAACTGAAATGTTAGGGGATGGTATCAACGATGTCCCTAAAGGAAGTTGGTCAGATGATACATCAATGACTTTAGCAACATTACATTCTATAATAGAAAAAGGTAAAATAGATACAAATGATATGGCAGATAAGTTTTTAAAATGGTTTAGAAATTCAGAATATACACCAAATAATAAAACTTTTGATATTGGAAGAACAACATTACAATCACTAGCAAAATATGAACTTAAATTAGATAAAGCAAGTAATTGTGGTGGTTCTAGTGAATATGACAATGGAAATGGTAGTTTAATGAGAATTTTACCAATAACTTATTATTGTTATTGTAAAAAAATTACAGAACAAGAAATATATGATACAGTAAATGAAGTATCATCTATTACTCATAGACATGAAATTAGTATTATGGGCTGCTTTATATATGTTATATATGGAATTGAATTATTAAATAGTAAAAATTTAATTCAAGCATATAAAAATATAAAACAGATAAAATATGATAAATATTTTTCAGAAGATACAATAAGAAGATATGAAAGAATTTTAAAAAACAATATAAATAAATATACATTAGATGAGATTAAATCTACAGGATTTGTTGTAGATACTTTAGAAGCTACATTATGGGTATTATTAAATACCAATTCATATAACCAAGCAATAATTAAAGCAATAAATTTAGGAGATGATACAGATACTGTTGGTGCTTGTGTTGGAGGATTAGCAGGAATGTATTATGGACAAGATAGCATAAATCAAAATTGGAAAAACGATTTATTGAAATTTGATTATATAAATAATTTATGTGATAAATTTAATGAAGTTTTTCAAATTGGATAAAAACGGAGATAGGAGAGAAAGGGAGAGATTTATATGCAGAAAATTTGTATTATAGGTATTGGTGGAGCTGCAACTCATCTAATAAATGAATTAATACAATCACAAGATCTTAAATATTTACCCAAAAGTGTGATTAAATATGGATATATTTCAGCAAATATCGAAGATATACACCAGATTCAAGATTATGGGTTACAGATTGCAAGTAACATGGAATATTTTACCAATAAAGATATTTTCTTACCAATAATAGATAGAAAAATTACAAGAGCAATAGACTATATGGCTATTGGAAAGAAAACATCTAACGGATTGGGTTGTTATGGAAAAATAGAAAATGGCGAGAAGGTACTTGAAGAAAGTAAAGATGATATTAAAACTTTTTTAAAAGCATTGACATTAAATGCAGATTTAGTAATTACCATTACAGCAATTGGTGGGGGATGTGGAACTATAATTACTCCATTTATAAATAATTATATTAAAACTTTAAAAATTCCTATTACTTGTTTTGTTCAAAAACCGCTTAAATGGGAAGGAAAATCAAGAAATGATTTGTTTAATAAATATATAGATAAGTTTGAACAATCGGCAAATAATATCATTATCCTTGAATCTAAAAATTTAGAAAATAATACGTCAGTATTTGATGATTTTAAACAAATGGATATAAGCATGAAAAATAGAGTTATAGAATATTTAAAAAATTTGAAATAACATGGCTAGCTATGACAGTAAAATTTTGAATTTTGAATTTCATATTGACTTAGCTAATATAATTAACTATAATATAATTGAAATTACTTTGAAAGGATAAAAAATTATGTGGAAAAAACATGGAATTTCTATTACTATGATTGTTACTGCAATTGTGTTTTTATGTAGTCATTTTTTTGGATTAGTAGGAGGCAATTTTAATTTAAATGCAGGGATTATATGGGCCGTTATGGCAGTAGTCGAATTCATAATAGAATCAAAAGATCAAGATAAACAAAATTAAGTCAAAAACAAATTATAATTTGTAGGAGGAATAGATGTCTTTAATAAGTGTAAACAATTTAACTTTTGGATATGATGGAAGCCTAAAAAAT
>CANQHU010000048.1 GCA_947623945.1 uncultured Clostridia bacterium
CACTTCTATTATATCATATTTGGACGATTTTGTCAATGTTTCGGTGATTTTTTGTGGTTTAAGGAGAGACTATTTAATTGCAAAAGATTCAAAAGAAGTTCCCTCATTTTGAGTCATATAAAGAGAAGCACACATAAGGCTTGAAAGAGTTCCTGTTATAATTATTTTTGATAACCTTTTTAATTTCATATTTTACACTCCCTTATAATTATTTATACCTAATACTGTTTACATATTCTTCCCATTCTTCACGTGTCATGGGCAATGCACCTGTTCCATACTTAAAGACAAAAATTTTCTTGATTTCAGGTAAATTCAGAGTTTCTATATCCTGAACCATTTTCATTACATTTTCTTTTGAACATTCTTCCAGATTTACGGTAACAATCTGTCTGTATGGTTTTTGGTCAAATAACGGAATATTGTAATTATTATAATCGTCCTGAGAAACGGATTTTATATTTTCTACTCCCTTAAAATCGTCAACCGTCCATACACGGTCGGAAACACTATATTGATGTTTAATTTCAATATGGATTCCTGAAGTATCAAAAAAATCTGTAAGTGTAGCCGTACATGGTGTAAACTCATCTATCACAATAGGATTTTTGACAGGATATTCTTCAGAACTATTATAAGTAAGAAGTTCACTTTTCATCATACATAGGTCAAAAGAATCAAGTACGCCGTCGTTGCAGAAGTCAACAGCCTGACCGTTATTCAAAGTGACATCTTTTCCCATAATCCAGCTCTGAAACAAGGTTACATCAGCAATAGTGAATTTACCATCTGCGTTAACATCACCCATAACATTATCAAACGAATTATCCACAACATCTGCACTGACAGTCACTCCTATCATGCCAACAGCGGATAAAACCGTCGCTATAACAGCAGTAATTATTCTTTTGGATTGCTTTTTCATAATAAATTCCTTTCCGATTGGTTAAATCAATCTAAATATTGAGATGTAAGAATTTTATGGAATCCATACAGATGAAGATGTATTTTCTACGCTTTGAGAATTCGGAAAAAACCAAGTTTGTTCTTTTGCATAATGAGTAAGTTTAACACGATAATAATATCCGCCTGTAACAGATATCGAATAGTTTTCAATAGAATGAGATAATGCATCATCTGAAATGCTATCACTGATGGTAGTTTCTGTTGTCCAATTTTTATTATCAGAACTTCTTTGAACAGTAATATTTTTAAAACCGATTTTCCCCATTGTCTCAGAACCTTTTGTACGAGCAGTCAAGTATAATGTCTTAGAACCTCCAGAACAATAAACAAAATAACTTTCTATTAATCCTTCTGCCAGTGGTGAAACAATTGCTTCATCTGTTGATACCGTTGTTGAAACTGTTTCAATATCCAAAGCACTGACCTGCATTTTCGGACTTGTTGACAGGCATAATATCAATGCCAACAAAACAGATATGTTTTTCTTCATAACAACATCCCTTTCATAAAAATTTTTTACCGTCTATATAATAAATGTCATTTTATGTTCAACTTTTTCCAATATTTTTGAAATTTAAAAAAAAATCGTATACATATACAAAAATTTATATGTATAATTGTTGAAATCAGACAAAAGATTCAAGGATTTTTTCACATTCGTTATAGTCAACATTGTCAGTATAAATAAGATATACTATATTATCAATAATATATGTAGCTGTAAATTGATTATCTTCTTTCAATATATATACTGTATTATTATTAACTTTTGTTTCGCTAAGGTTATATGTATCAGCCGGAATACCTAAAGGGGGAATATCATCTATATTAAACTTAGAATAAGAAATATTTATCTTCATTTTATCATTTTTATAGTAAAAATCTATGCATGTACAGATTTCCATTTCATCAGTTTCGAGATTAACCAAATCGAAATTTTCAGGCAGATATTCAGGAATTTCAGGGTATAAACCTAATTCCGCACATTTGCTTTTTATTCCGTATGGGTCATTTGGAGATTTTGGCAGATTTATTATTTCTTGCTGCTGTTTTCCAAAATCAATTGATATACTGTCTTTATTCAATTTAACTATAGCAGAAAAAAGATTTGTTCCCCATGCTGATAAAGACATACAGTTAAAAATAAAAATAACTGCAAAACACATACATAAGCCTACAATTTTCTTTCTGAATTTAAATTTCATAACATTGTTATTATTTTCATATATTTTTTCTTTTAATATGGCTATACCGTTTTCAGTTTTTCTATTTATATCTGCCTCATCTTCGGTAAGTTTATGTATTAATTGTGTAAGTCTTTCAATTTTATCAAAATCACGTTTATTAAATTTTTTCTTCAATTCTTCATTCAGTTCTAAATATAGATTGCCAAGCATTTTTAATCTATCTTTATCCATAAAAATTTCACCTTTCTATCAAACTAATGTTTAAGTTTAGATTTTATCTTATGTATTTGTTTATATAATTTTTGAACTGTAATATTAAATTGATTAGCCACTTCTTCTTTATCTCCGTATTCATTGCTATAATAAGTTTTAAGCAATATATAATCTTCTTCTGAAATATTATTAAACATTTCATTTCTATCAATAATCTCAAAGTTATTCTCAACAGCTATTTCAATTTCATCTATATTCAAAGTTTTATCATTTATTTTATTTTTTCTTTTATAAGCTTTAACAACATTATCTGCTGTCTTGTATAACCAAATTTTTATATTATCCGAAAGATTAAGTTTTTTCTGCTTTTTCATAAGAATAAGAAATACTTCCTGAGTACAATCTTCTGCATTAGTATGATTAAAATTTAACTTTGCATAACAATAATTGTATATACTTTGATAATATTCTTCTATAATTTTAATTAAAATATCATTTTCCACCCTGTAACTCCTTTTTAAATTGATTATACGTATTGCACGATTTTTTGATTTATTTTCTTTTTTGGTTTATTTGTAGAATTGCAACACAAAAAATTGTTCAATGAAAGAAGTATGCCTAAGCTTTATCTGTTCTTCTTAGCTCTTGATTCTACAATGTTCTATAAACTCCTTTATTGATTTTTTCTTACCATTAATTTTCATACTTCACAAAAATATAATCCAATTATAACACAAATTAGAAATTCATTCAACAGAACAAAAGTTAAAAATCAAAGGTTGGTTCGTCATTTTGCACAAAATAAAAATGTTTGTAAGTGTTGCAAGGTGTTGCAAGCAATTAAAAAAATGCTTGCAACAGTTTTTTTGGCTATAAATAGCCAAAAAACAAAAAGTGTTGTAAGTGTTGCAAGCAAATTTCTTGTAAAAGTCTGAAATAATGCTTTTTTTTATTTTTTTGTTACTGTTTTGTAATAATTACATTTCATTTTTTTCAAAAATTTTTAAGTTCTATAGGGAAATGCTTGCAACGCTTGCAACATTAGTATGTTTTAGGCTATATACCGTAAAAAAAACGTTGTAAGCATTATTTTTTCGTGCTTGCAACATTTTTGCATATTTTTCCGAAAAAACTCCTATTTTTAGGCGTTTTTTAGTGTTGCAAGCATTTTTTTTAAATGCTTGCAACACCTATGTTAAAATGCACAAATCAATAATATAAATGGCTATAAATAGCCAAAAAAAAGTGTTGCAAGCAATAAAAAAATGCTTGCAACACTTACAGGCTATATGGAACTGTAATAATATTTGTATGGAAGTTTAATAACTTGTGTTACTATTCCATTTATTCTTTTTTTCACAGGCACATAACAATATTTTTTCAAAACTTTACCTACTACATTAGCATCATATTTCAAATTATTATGCTGAATAAATTCTGATACAGTCATTTCTTTAGTAGTGCAGATATAATTTTTTTCTTGTGTTTGTTGTTCTACTAATACATCAAGTACTTCGCATTCACCTTTCATCGGCTTTACAAATGCAGAATTACGTTTTTCGAGGTATCTTTTTTCATCTTCCGACAGTCTGAAACAGCTTGCCTTGTCCTCATTTCTGACAAGTTCATATATCTGCGACCACAATTGAAGAGCGTCAAACGGCTTTATTTTCGTGTTGTAGTCAATTACAAGGTCTGAGGGCAAGGGGATTGTTACAAAACGTCTGTTGCCCGTCTGGTCTATCAGGAACTGCTCATCATTGACCGTACCAACAAAAGAAGTCATACGGGGATAGTGCAGGCTTGACTTGCCGTAAGGCGTTCTGTATTCGTCTGTAGACTTCGAGAGAAACGCCTTGACACTATCCATATCCTTACGCATTGTAGAGCCAATCTCGCCCAGTTCGCTTATCCATTTACTTGTGGCTTGCATAACACTGTCCTTATCACGAGGGTCAAGACAGATGCCCTCACCGAAGAATTTAGAGTTTAAAGCCAGCATTTCAAAAAATCTTGTCTTGCCTATGCCCTGTTTGCCCTGAAATACAAGTATAATGTCAAGTGAGAATGGGTTGTCAATGTCGTTGAATAGCCCACAAACGCACTGTTTCAGCCATTTGAAGATAAAAATACGGCTGTATATGCCCTCTTCCGTGTCAGCAGGGATTTTGAATATATCATAAATCTGCCCTACACGGTCTAAACCATCCCATTTTATTGACTGTATGGCACTCAGAACGGGATTATATCTGTTTCTTGTTGCATACAATGTGATGTAGTTCATGATAGTTTGAACTGTCACATGGGTATAAATCAATTTCAGTTGGTCTTGCAGGATTGTCGGCACGTTTTCTGCAAGATGTTCTTGGCTTTCGTTCTTGCCAAAGCCGAAGAACTCGAAATTATGGGTAATCTGATTGTATCTTATGGAATATCCCTGTTTTTCGAGAAACTTGGCAAATAATTCATAGTTAATAATTTGTCTCTTCCTGTTCGGAATGTTTTGTTGTTCATACGACGGTTCTGATGACGTCTTAGAAGTAAAAATATATTCGTTGCCTTTCAGAACGCCCTCAATGAGCTGTACAGCCCTTTCAGAGCCGACACACTCTACAATGTCGGATATATCCCCTTTGGTCTTTAAAGGCTCGTATAAGGATTGTGAGGGGGCTAATTTGACGGAGCGTGCCACATTCAGAATTTTTTCTGCAATATTTTCAGCGTGTTTCAGACCGACTTCATCATTATCAGCAAGAATAATCACGTCAAAATTTTTAAAATATTTGGTGTAGTCGTCTTTCCACTTAGAACCTGCACCGTTCGGACTTGTTGTTGCAATATATCCGAGACGTTCCATTGTTTCAACGTCTTTTTCACCCTCAACGATAAATACAGGCTTTGTGCTGTCGGTGAGGTTGTAGACGTGATACAAGGGCATTTGTAAGCCGTTCAAACCTTTGACAAGGGTATTGCCCTCATATCTGTGCCATACAGCCGTTTTAGAGCCGTCAAGCTTACGGTAGATAGTCTTTGTGGCTATTTTGTCATGGTTCATATTTTGATATACATGGGTACGGAGTTGTACCCATGTTTCAGATTTAGGCTTGCTTTCAGAATATGTTGATAACATATTGAATTTCTTTTCAAGGTCATCAATAATTTGTGGGAAGTCTGTATTCAATGATAAATTGTTCAGCTTTGCGTGTAATGTGAATATATCGCCGTGTTCACCACAGGCAAAACAGTTGTATCTGTGTGTATTAGGGTAGTAAGTAAATGCTCCTGTGGCGTTCCTGCCTGTTCCACTATTGCAGAATGGGCATATATACTGGTCTTTGCCTTTTGATTTCTGCGTAATTTCCTGTATGTAGTCAAGAAGATATGGCTTTAATTTTTCGGTTATTTCATTCATAGTAAGTCCTTTCCTGCTTTAAAAGCGTATTTTCTGCAAAAGGGTATAAAAATACCCTGTATTCGCAAATACGGGAAACAACAACTTACTATTTTTTTGAATTTATCGGTCAAAGTCTTGACAAAGCTTTTTTGATTTGATATAATCAAAATATAGTATGGTAATTTCTTTGCTCGGAGATTACGTGCTGTTCCTCTGCCGTTAAGGTGCTTACTACACCTTGACGGCATTTTTATTTGCTTTTTTAATTATAACTGATTGAAATTATTTTGTCAAGAGTAGCTGAAAAAATAGCGGAAAACTTTCCAAATGAAAAAAAGATTGTCACCATGACAATTATTTTTTTCGCTCTTTTTCCTGATGAAAATCTCGTAAGTTTTTTATAATTTCGAAAATGGTTTTGACAAATTAAAAAATGCGTTGTATACTGTATAGTGTAGTACAATACAGTGTATTTTACGTATTACACAAAGGTGTATTACATAAAAATACAGTGTAGTGTAATACAATACAAATACAAAAAGGAGTGTTTTTATGGCAAATAATCCATTACAAATCAGAATTGACGATGAAACAAGAGAAAAATTCAAGCGGATTTCTGAAAGCTTCAGCAGTCAGGGTGAATGCGTTCAGGCATTAGTCAATGCTTATGAAATGCAGAGTGCTAAGAAAATTCTCAAAGGAATGGAAACAAATATCAGCGATTTTCAGGCAATGGTTGACAGTATTATAAAGGCTTACATCAATGTTCTTGAACTTAATGCAAACAGTGAAAACAGAATACGTCTTGAATTTGCAGATAAACTTGATAACCTTAATGTTACAATCGTTGAACTGCGTGAACGTCTCAGGAAGTCCGAAGAAATCAGGAAAGTAGCAGAGAGCAAAGCAAATCAGGCTGAAAAAGAACTGTCGACTACAGTTTCAAGCAATTCTGATATAATTAATCGACTTGAAAAAGAGTTGGAACAAGTGAAACATAGTGAGATGCAACTTAATTCATTTTTACAGGATAAGCAGAAAATTATTGATAATTTGAATTTACAGATTGTACAAGCTAATGACACCATCAAGAAAGCCAATGAAGCTATAGCAACAGCAGAACGGGCACAGAACTCACAAAAAGAAGCAGAAAGTCGAGCAGAAGCATTACAGGCTGAACTGGCAAGGGCAAAAGAAGAAGCTGACAAATCCAAACAGAATGCTTTAGAGCGTGCAGAAATCGCACTTGATAAGGCAGTTATTGAAGTGGAGAAGAAAGCAAATATTGAATTGAAAAAGGTTACTGATGAAGCTACATCAAAACAGAAAGAACTTCTTGACAAACTTCATGCTGAGCAAACAACTGTTATAGAACTCACTAAAGAACTTGCTGAACTTAAAGCGAATATAAAGAACAATACTATTGACAGTACCATATAAGGTGCTGTTTTTTTTGTGAGTTTGCTTTCTTGACTTAATTTGCATTATATGTTATAATTAAGCTGTGAGGTAAAGTATAATGCAAGCTACCTAAAGTGTTATCACTATGTGATAAACTTCAGTAGCTTGCAAGGGGGACACCCCCCTTGACCCCCGAATTGATGAAAGGAGAAAACAATGAATACAAAAAGACCAAAGCAAATGACATTCAGAGTATCGGTGGAAGAATATGAAATCATTATGAAAAAGATAGCCGAAAGTGGATTGAACAATCAAGAGTATATACTTCGAGCCGTCTTGAATACTACCATCCAGAGTAATGCCGAACTAAAAGAACTATTACCTGAACTGAAAAGAGTCAGCACCGAGTTGAAACGACAGGGAAACAATCTCAATCAGATTGCCACCATTCTGAACCAACGAGGATATGTTGACTACAAGAATACTTTATCGCAAACACTGGAAGCTGTTCAAGACGCTATTGAGGGAGTGAAAGAAGTATGGCAATTATTAAGGCAGTATCTTCAAAGTCGCCGATAAAAACGGCTATAGTATATGTCAGCAAAGAGGAAAAGACTGACCAAAAATTATTAAGCGGTTATAATCTGACTGCACCTGAAACCGCATATGACGAAATGCAGATAACAAAAGAAGTTTGGAACAAGACAGACGGCAGAACATACAAACATTATGTTCAGAGTTTCGCTCCAGATGAAGAAATAACACCCAAACAGGCTCACATTATTGCAAAGGAATTTGTAGAAAGCTGTCCTCAATTCAAAGGATTTGAAGTGCTTATAGCAACGCATCAAGACCGAGAACACATACATACTCACTTCATTCTCAATTCCGTGAGTTTTGAGGACGGGCATAAATTTCAGCAGAAAAGTACGGAATTACAAGTAATGAAAGACTTATCCGACAAAATATGCCTTGAACACGGACTTAGTCTGACTCAAAAAGGAAGAACATTTGACGGCAAGGAGCGAGAAGAAACAACAGCATACAAGAAAGAGCAGTACAGGTTGTTACAAAAGGCAGAACAGGGCAGAGCGAAAAGTTATGTACAGGATATTGCCCTTGCGGTTATGGCGTGCAGAGAGCAAGCCAATAGCCGTGAACATTTCATTGAACTGATGAACGCTAACGGCTATGGTGTTGTCTGGACGGACAGCCGAAAATATATTACATTTACAGACATTGCAAGGCAGAAACAGGGCGAAAAACAATGTAAAATCAGGAACAGCAAGTTAGAAAAATATTTTCATATGGATTTCAGCAAGGAGGGATTAGAAAGTGAGTTTGCGGGCAATGCACGAAAACAACAAGAAGAACATAATCAAGCAGTCAGAGCCAACACAATCGTCCAGAACGGAAGAGTTGCTCTCCTTGATACAAGAACTGTCATCAAAGAATCAGGAACTATTCTTGACCAATCAGAAGCTATCAGTGGCGAACTCAGATTTGACCGAGATGATACAAGAACTACGCTCAGACGAGCAGACACTAAGGTTAAAAGTAGCACAGCAAGCCGAACTGATAGAGAAGCTGAACGGGAGCGACTTAGAGTTGAGGAAAGTCGAAAAATTGCAGAACAGCTTGAAAGAGAAAGAAAAGCATTGGAAGAACGAAGTAGAAAGAAGTCGAGAGGAGGCTTTGAACGCTGAAAAACATGCAAATATAGCTATTTTACAGGCTAATTCTGAAAAAGAAAAAGCTGAAAAGAAAAAATCCGAATATGACAACCTGATAGCTTCAGAAAAGAAAATTATAGACAGAAAAGCAGAAAAACTTAATGACCAATTCCGCATAAAATGGCAGTGGGTTATGCTTATTTTGATTGTTTACAGTGGATTGGCTACCTTGTTTACAGCAGGTAAGTCAGAGCGAGTTATATTAGATTGTACAGATGCTTTTAATGCGGTCAGAAATGTGATTATGATTATTTTTAGTTGGATTAACAATATATCTGAAAAATTGGCAGATTTTACAGGTATTCCGAATGTTATTGTATTGATAATTGTTGCTGTTGTGGTATTCGGAATAATCGGATTGGTTGTATTTTTCGGTTGTAAGGTGATTTTAAAGCTGTATCGTTACTGTTGTTATGATGAAATCAGTCTGCTTGTAGCGTTGATGAGTATAGTAATACTTGTATGGTTTGCCGAATTTATGCCATTAAATATAGTGCTTATGCTGATTTTAAGCCATATTGTGTATATTGGTGTTCTGTGGTATATCAAAAGCTATAAAGAAAATCACTAAAAACGTTGAAAAAATCGCTTAATTATGATATAATAAAATAAAAAGGAGTTGTGAATATGAATAAAATAGCAAAGCCTAAATTAGACCTTGTTTTCAAGAAGATTTTCGGAGATACTAATAACAGTGATTTGCTGACCGATTTTCTTTCGTCGGTTCTGGACGTTCCAATAGACAGAATACAAGGAATTGAAATAATTGACAATGAAGTTATTCCTGATACAGTTGAAAAGAAATTTAGTCGTCTTGACTTGCTTCTTTTGGTAAATAACGAATATATCAATATTGAAATACAGGTGAATAATTACAACGATTACAAGGAAAGAACACTGTTTTATTGGGCAAAGGTTTATACTAATCAGCTTGGCAAAAGTGAAGATTATATATCTTTACAAAACACAATAGCTATCAATATAGTTGACTTTAAGCTGTTTGAATGTTCAGAATGTCATTCAAGTTTTATGATATACGAAACTCATCGTCATGAAAAGCTGACCGATAAATTACGAATAGACTTTCTAGAACTTCCAAAGGCTAAAAATCATAAAACTAATACTAGACTTCAGGAATGGCTTGATTTCCTTAATGTTACTACTGAGGAGGGATTAGAGATGTTAGAAAAGAATACAGTTAATCCGACAATCATGCACAAGGCTGTTGCAATAGTAAGACAGATGTCCGCTGATGAAAAACTTCTTAGAGCCATACAGAAAAGAGAAGAAACCCTTATGAATGAACGTTCAGCCCTGAACAGTGCCAAAAAGCAGGGCATAGAACAAGGTATAGAGCAGGGAATAGCACAAAGAAATGCAGAACTTATTGAAAAATGGAGAAAAAAAGGCTACACTGACGAACAGATTCAAGAATTATTAAGTGAATAAAAAACAAGAATGGTTAGGTTATAAAATCTAATCATTCTTTTTATATTTTAATAATTACTTATTTGCCAATTATTGAATAATATTGATAAAAAAGTGTTATAACACATTATCAACGTACTTAATTAAAAAAACTGACTTCGATTGAATTACGAAGTCAGTTTTATCTTATTTATTTTTCCATAGTTTTTTTCTCTATATAATTTAAATTACCATCAGTTATTTTTTTCATAATAGAACATGGATATTTATTCCTGAATAATCATCTCTGTCATTAAAATATCTGAAATAGATGGGTTTCCTGTTTTTTCGCCGTTAAACTGTAAAGTAATACTTGAATATGCCGGAATAGGAATGTTTCCATTATATGTACCCGTAATTGTATAGTTATTTCCAACATTTTTAAGTATTTCAAATTGACTTGTTGAAGCTATTATGAAATTTTCAGCAGTAAAATTAAGCTCCCATGCCATAATTGGAGTATCTGTTGTGTTAGTAATTGTAATATTACCAATAAAACCTTCTCCCCATTCTGATAATACATCAAAATCAACAGAATAACCATCATTTTTAGCATTACGGAAAGAACATAAAGTAAATTCAGGAACTTCACCTGTTGCATTAGTTAAAGTATAACCCATTGTTATTGAAGAACCAGAAGCAATATCAGAATTATGTATATCGTTTCTTATAATATTATCTCCTTGTAATTTTCCATTCCATACATTTGTAACCGTTCCAAAGAAATTATCACACTGTAAAGCCCAGTTTCTTATAGGTCTATCCCCAATATTAGTAATTGTTATTTCAATATTCTGACCAACTCCCCAGTCCTGAGTAACTTTGTAATCAATAATATAATCTAAAACTGCTTTTTCATTTTTTTCTGCAACACCAGTAACAAATGAACTTGTGTATGGAAGATGTGAAATAACTCTGTAGCTCCAATGATTATTTTCATTACTTAAATTATCAGGATTTGAAATACGCAAACCTCTTTTACCTAAACTATATACCTGAACGTTATCAGATGGGTCACTAACTAATCCGGATAAAAATTCCCCGTTTTTATAGTTTGTATATACATTTCCGTCAGGAGAAGTTAATTCAATAGAAAAGTTTCCTGCTTCATCGGTTATAACTGCAAATTCTTTACTATTTTCAAGCTTGTCCAGTACATAACTTTTTGATGACATATTTGCATCGGCAATGCCAACATTATGCATTATAGAATAATATTGATTAATCTGCATCCATTCATTCAAATCATTTATATCTTTATTATGATTAATTGTAAGTATTAAGTCATTCAAAACATCTTGCATTTCATCAGTCATATTTGCTTCATGGTGGAAAGAGGTATAGAATACTTTTCCGCCATTATTACCGTACGGAAATGAAAATACTAAAGGAAATGTATCGTTGCTTGCAGCTACTGAACCATTGATATATGTAGTAACATCATCTTGAAGCATTGAATTAATTAAACGCCAGTCAGGTAAATTAAAGTTAATCGGTATTGTATCCAATCCAGTAGAAGTAATAAGCCCTCTATCAGTAATATTAGCAGTTATGTTTTGAGGATTTGCAGTGGTATAAGTAATATTGCGTTCAGGAAAGGCTTCAATTAAAGCATCCAACGCCCAGTCAGAAGCATATACTGTGCCACCCTGTTCTACAAAGGATTTTATAACTTCTCCATTAGTTTCTACATCTTCTGCACAGTTAATAAACAATACATCATAGTTTCCATCAATAAGAGTTTGCAAACTAACATCACTCGGAACTGAATCCCATGCTATATTTCCGACATTTAAATTATCTAATACTTTGCCTATATCATCATATCCAGACGGTGTAATAGCTGCATGAACTGAAAAGTCTTTATTCATATTGCTTGCAAGATATTCCTGAAGATTTGACAGTTTTTCATTATTATATATTGAGTTGAAAAGTATTTTAGAATCATTAACATCAACAACACCGTTATAATCCAAATCTCCCATTGAAAGATTAATAGGTTTATAGCTGTCTCCAGTGCCTATTTTTCCGAAATCAACAATAGTATTTGAAAGATTGTCAGTAATCTTGAAAGATAAACTATTATGATTGCCCTCTACATTGACAAACCAGTTATATCCGTTTATATAATCTGAAATCGGCTCGCATAAATCATCATAATCAAATACTAATGTTCCATTATATGGCAAATAAGTTGACTGTTCGTTTTCTCCTAAGAATGATATAAATTTCTGCTCTGTTTGAGTTTCATTAGTGTTCTTATTGATATTTCGTCTGGAGTTGACATTAAGAGTGTGAGGATAATCAGTATTAATATTCAATTGTCCAACATAATTAGGCGATTTATTTTCTACATCAATATAATAAACTACATTATCATTTCCATATCCAAAAACAGCTACTCTATTACTTTCATTTGTGGACATTTCAGGTACTTTAGTATTACTATTTAGTGCATCATAAGCTATCCATATAAAACCATCATTTACATAGCCATCCGTTCCATTATCATCTCCTTTACCATATGAATTGGCAATTTTAAAAGCACCAAGTTCACTAATATCTTTTACACCATTATTGTTAATATCACACCATACATTATCATCATATCCAACAATGGTCATTGCATGCCCCATACCAGATAACTCATTTGCTCTATAAACAATACGTTCTTTACAATTATTTTTAGGATTTATATAATCTGATATTTTATTATCTATAATTATGCTTCTATCGCCATATTCATAATTTAACGTAGTAAGAAAAGTAAGTACTTTGCCATTAGCCAATAAACTTTTTATTTCATTTAAATTTTCTGAAGCAGAAGCGTTTAAACCATTAATAACCACTCGGTGTTCATTTCCAGACATTCTTGTATTAAGTGCTTTAATCATAGCTTCCGTATTATCAGACCAACTAAAAAAATTCTCAATATTACAAGGATAATCACTCATTGTTAAAGCTCCATGTTCCTTTAGTACACTATATGTAGCTTCAAAACTAGTTCCATTATTTTTTCCTTTATTAACAAAGTTATATGTCCATCTTGGAGAATAAGCATTTTCTTCTGTAGTAGTAATATTATTTAATTTATTTGCCTCATATGTAAATTGATAATAAGTAGCAGCCCAAGAAACACATGAATTAGTACCTGCTTGATTTCCTATTGGAGGAAAATAAATTGACTTACTTAAATCACAAATTTCAGGTAATTGTGTTAAATCACCATCTAACATTTTAAAACTCTTTTCTGTTGTACTATGATTAATATTATTTACATATTCTTCCCATTCTTCAGGTGTCATAGGCAATGCACCTGTTCCATGTTCGCTATCCCTTATATCATATTTAGTGCCTCCTCAACAACCAGTCATTTCTAAAACATCCCTATTTTGAACGCCAAAATTGAAAAAAGGCAATACAAATTCGAAGAGGCGCAAAAGCAACGCCGCAAGGCGGTCGACGTTCATTGCAATGATACTGAGAACGATCGATGCTTTTGTTGTATCTTCTCTTTTTGTGAGCAGCAGACCAAGACCGAATTTGCGTTTTGCGAGACTGAACTTTCGCTCCACTTCTATTCGGTCGGTGTTATCCTGATATGCAGTTTTCTTCTCTGCTTTTGTATCAACATCTTTCTTAGGTCTGCCAAGTTTCTTACCTGAAATCCGAATGCAAAGACTGTTGCAAAACGAGATGTTTTCACGATTGCGATAGATCTGATCCACAAGAACACGCTCTGGATAATGTCCTGTACGCTGCTTGTAATTCTCTATTGCAGTTTTCAGAACTGCACTTTCGTTGTAGGCATCAAAAGACAACTTTTCGAGCCTGCACATCCCTATTTCATCCACTGACAGATCGAGCTTGGCACCGAATTCAACAGGTGATTTTGCTTTGCCTCTGACTATCGGACGGATATACGGCTGACTTATGCTGACGATTCTATTTTCTACTGTATGTGTATTGTTTTCAAACATATACCGCTGCTGTTCATAAACAGTTGTAAGAATGTCAAGAAGCTCTGAATCAGAAGTAGACAGAATAACGTTATTGTTTTCAAGCAAATTATCCATATATCCAAGGTCGCGGCGAATGTACTGAAGCTGCTTTTTGATCGCTTTTCTGATCTTTTTTGCGCCACGCTTCCTGCA
>CANQHU010000049.1 GCA_947623945.1 uncultured Clostridia bacterium
TTTCTTATATTTTTATGTGGACATTTTCACGTAAAATTCATCTTTAATTTAGGGACATTTTCAAATAAAATTCACAGATACTGTAAAAAGTATCTTTTTTTCTATTTACAAAAAAGCAAAAATATAGTATAATCTTAAAAATCAATAAGAAGAGACATAAAAGGTGTATCAAGCATCTTATTTTTATTATATTTTAAGAAAAGGGAGGAGAAAAAAATGGCAAAAATTTTAGAAAACATTTCAAGAACATTCAACGAATTCTTACTATTACCAAATCTAACAGACGAAAGATGTATACCATCTAATGTAAGTTTAAGAACACCGCTTGTAAAATACAAAAAAGGAGAAGAAGCCAAATACTATGCAAATGTTCCAATGGTATCTGCAATTATGCAATCAGTATCTGGAGAAGAAATGGGAATTGCATTAGCACGAGAAGGAGGAGTAGCATTCATATATGGATCACAATCAATTGAATCACAAGCCAGAATGGTACGTCATGTAAAAAAGCACAAAGCAGGTTTTGTAGTAAGTGACTCTAATGTAAAATCTGGAACACCACTTAGAGAAGTAATTGAACTAGTACAAAAAACAGGACACTCTACTGTAATAATAACAGAAGATGGAACAGCAAAAGGAAAATTCCTTGGTTTAGTCACAGACAAAGACTATCGAATTTCAAGAGACAATTTCGATGAACCAATTGATAAATTTATGACACCAAAAGACAAGGTAGTATGGGCACATGAAGGAATTAGCCTATCAGAAGCAAATGATATAATATGGGAAAACAAAATTGCATGTTTACCAATTTTAGACGATGAAGAAAACTTAAAATATTTAGTATTTAGAAAAGACTATGAAGAAAGAAAAAACAATCCAGATTCACTATTAGACGAAAATAAAAGATATATTGTAGGAGCCGGAATAAATACAAGAGATTACGAAGAAAGAATACCAGCATTAGTAGAAGCAGGAGTAGACTTAATTTGTATGGATTCTTCTGACGGATATTCTATTTGGCAAAAAAGAACAATTGATTTTGTAAGAGAAAAATATGGAGACACAGTAAAAATAGGAGCAGGAAATGTAGTCGATAAAGAAGGGTTTTTATATTTAGCAAAAGCAGGAGCAGACTTCATAAAAGTTGGAGTTGGAGGAGGCTCTATATGTATAACTCGTGAAACAAAAGGAATCGGCCGTGGGCAAGCATCAGCTTTAATAGATGTAGTAGAAGCGCGAGATGAATATTTTAAAGAAACAGGAATTTACATACCAGTATGCTCTGATGGTGGAATTGTACATGACCATCATATAACTATTGCTTTAGCATTAGGAGCAGATTATGTTATGATGGGAAGATATTTTGCAAGATTTGATGAAAGCCCAACAAGAGTAATAAAAAAAGGAAATGCTTTTGTAAAAGAATATTGGGGAGAAGGCTCAAATCGTGCAAGAAATTGGCAAAGATACGACATGGGAGGCGACCAAAAACTTTCATTTGAAGAAGGAGTGGATTCTTATATTCCATATGCAGGTAGCCTAAAGGATAACCTAGCAGTAACTGTTGCAAAAATAAAATCTACCATGTGCAACTGTGGAAGTATTTCTATCCCAGAATTTCACGAAAAAGCAAGATTAACTCTAGTTTCAGAAGTAAGCATTGCAGAAGGTAGCGCACATGATGTAATTTTAAAAGAAATTGATAATCAATTTAAATAAAAAATATAAAATGGCAGTAAAATAACTGTCATTTTTATTGTTACTGTTAAGACTTTAACTTGCTACTATGAAAAGTTCAATATATTTTTTATTTATAACAAATCGGGGGGACCAGCAAATTATAGACTGTAAAAAACTTTTATAATATTTTTAATAACTTTTGTGTGTCGCAACTTACAAAATAAAAAGATAAAAATGTAAGTTGCTCCAATCGCACTCCGCTTTGCTACGTTTGGTCGCTTACGCAAGTTATTAAAAATATTATAAAAGTTTTTATTACAGCCTGTTATGTAGCTGGGAGTTATAAATAAAAAATATATTGAACTTTTTATATATAATAATTAAAGTCTAAACTGTAACTTTTTATTTGCCAATATGACCACAAAAGAGTTGACAAAAAGCCAATTTAAAGATAGAATAGACAAAGAGAAAATGAAAAATAAGGAAGGAAAAAATATGGAATTTATAAAAACATTATATAAAAATAGGAAATTAGCATTACAATTAGGAAAAAACGATTTCAAAAATAGATTTGCCAACACAAGTTTAGGTAGTATATGGGGATTTTTACAACCATTTGTATTTATGATGATGTATGTAGTCGTATTCCAATTTATATTTAAACAAACAGGACCAGAAGGAGCACCATATGTTGTATGGTTTATGCCTGGAATGGCAATGTGGATGTGTATAAGCGATGGAATTATGGGAGCAAGTAGTTCAATTAGAGCATATGCATACTTAGTAAAAAAAGTAGTATTTCCTATTGACATTATTCCAATAATATCATTAATAGGCAATTCATTTGTAGCAATCTTCCTTTTTGCAATAGCAAGTGGAATTTGTATTATATATGGATTTATGCCAAATCTTTTAATGATAATATATATTATATTTGCAACATATTGTTTTTTAATTGCATTTACAAGATTTACATCAGCAGTATCTACACTAGTACCAGACTTTTCTAATTTGTTAGGAATTATTATACAATTATTTTTCTGGTCAACACCAATTGTTTGGAACTTGTCTATGATAGCACAACATCATACAATATTAAGAATAATAGAATGTATACCATTTACATACTTAGTAACAGGATTTAGAAATTGCTTTATGGAAGGAAACATTGTAACACAAGGACATGGAATCTATACCATTATATTTTGGATAATTACAATTGTCATGTTTTTATGGGGAAATTATATCTTCAAAAAGAATAAAAAAGATTTTGCAGATGTACTTTAAAAGGAGGAAAAAACAAAATGGATAATGATGAGATAGCAGTAAAAATAGATCATCTATATAAAAATTATAAAATGTTTGCTAGAAAAAAAGATAGATTATTAGAAACAGTTTTTCCAATGTATCAAAGACATAGTGAATTTAGTGCTATAAATGACTTAAACTTAGAAATAAAAAAAGGAGAAGTATTAGGAATTTTAGGAAGAAATGGTGCAGGAAAATCCACATTATTAAAAATGGTAACAGGAGTTGTTACACCAACATCTGGAACGATTGAAATAAAAGGAAAAATCAGTTCACTTTTAGAACTTGGAACAGCTTTTAATATGGAATTAACAGGAGAAGAAAACATTTATCAACATGGACAAGTTATGGGACTTACAAGAGAAGAAATAGAAAAAAAGAAACCAGAAATAATAGAATTTGCAGATATAGGGGAACACTTATATCAACCTGTAAAAACTTATTCTTCTGGTATGTTTGCAAGGTTAGCATTTGCTTGTGCAATAAATGTAGATCCTGATATTTTAATTGTTGATGAAGTATTATCTGTAGGAGATATGGCCTTCCAATTAAAATGTTTCAAAAAATTTGAACAATTTAAAAATAAAGGAAAAACAATTTTATTTGTAACACATAGTATTACAGACGTATTAAAAAACTGTACACGAGCAGTAATTATAAGTTCAGGTAAAAAAATATTTGATGGCGGAGTAAAAGAAGGAGTAGAAAAATACAAAAAAATAATAGTTGGATTAGATAAAAAACAAGAAGAAAACAAAAAACAAACTAAAAAACTAATAAAGCCATCAGATGATAACGAAACGTGGAGAAGTCACTTTAACCAAAATGACAAACTTGTAGAATACGGAAATGGAAAAGCAGAAGTTATAGATTATGGTATATTTGATGAAAATGGAAATTACCTAAGTTCAATAGAAAATGACAAAGAAATTGTTCTAAAATCAAAAATAGTTTTCTATGAAGAAGTACAAGAACCAATATTTACTATGACAATAAAAGATTTTAACGGATTAGAAATGACAGGAACAAATTCTATGTATGAAAAAATTGCAACAGGAACCTTTAAAGAAGGAGATACTGTAGTAGTAGAGTTTAAACAAAAAATTAATTTAGCACCAGGTAAATATACATTATCTTTCAGTTGCACTTACATTAATGCAAAAGGAGAATTAGAAGCATTAAGCAGAAAATACGATGCTTTGCTAGTAGAAGTTTTATCAACAAAAGATTGTGTTGGAATGATGAGGATTGATTCAAAAATTTCAATAAAAAAAATCTAAAAATATAAGTTGAGGAAAAAATGAAAAAAGAAAATAACAAAAAAATATTAAAAATAGTTTTAATTATTTTTAGTATTATCATAGTAGTAATCGGAGCAACTATTTTTCTTCGATATTCTAATAGAATTAAATTAACACAATTTGCACCACAAACCAAAGGACAAATGATGGGATATAGAATAATAACATCAAAAGGAAAAGTCATACTAATAGATGGAGGAACAAAAGGAGATACAAAACAAGTGCAAGATGCTATAAATGAAGCAGGAGGCATTGTTGATGCATGGTTTATTACACATCCACATGAAGATCATGTAGGAGCATTTATTGATATAGTAGAAAATACCAACATCAAAATAAATAAAATTTATACATCAGTTCATGACATAAATTGGTATCAAGAAAATGATTCAGAAGTAATTCAAGAAAATGAAGAATTTTTAAATACATTGGAAAACGAAAAAATAAAAGGAATAATCGAAGAACCAAAAATAAATGAAAAAATAAAAATAGACAATATTTTAATTGAAATATTAGGAATAAAAAATCCAGAAATAAAAGAAAATGCAGGAAACAATTCTAGCATGGTAATGAAATTTAATGTAAATAATAAAAGCATATTATTTTTAGGAGACACAGGAAAAGAAAGTTGTGAAAAACTAATAAAAACGCAAAAAGACAAATTAAAAAGTACAATTGTTCAAATGGCACATCATGGACAATCTGGAGCAACAGAAGAATTTTATAAAATAGTAGACCCTAAAATATGCTTATGGCCAACACCAGAATGGCTATGGAATAATGACTCTGGGAACGGAGAAGACTCAGGACCATGGAAAACTAAAGAAACAAGAAATTGGATTAATAACTTAAAAGTTAAAGAAAATCATGTAGCCAAAGATGGAATATATTCAATAGAAATTTGGTAAAAATACCGGAAATGAAATAGGAGTAACAAAAATGGAAAAAAAGAGAAACTTATTTACATCAGAAGCAGTATCAATAGGACATCCAGACCATGTATGTGATAGGATATCTGATAGTATTTTAGATGCATGCTTAGAACAAGATAGAAATGCAAGAGTAGCATGTGAAACAATGGCAAAAGACGAATTTGTTATAGTATCTGGAGAAATATCAACAACAGCTCAAATTAATGTAGAGCAAATTGTAAAAGACACAATCAAAGAAATAGGATATACTTATACCCCTAGAGTATTAAATTTACTAAGCAAACAATCCCCAGACATAGCACAAGGTGTGGATAACCGGAGGAGCAGGTGACCAAGGAATTATGTTTGGATATGCTAATTGCGAGACACCAGAATATATGCCACTTGCAATTAAAATGGCACAAGACTTAGTAAAACTTGCAACAAAATTACGAAAAAATGGTGAATTTCCTTATGCTATGCCAGACATGAAATCACAAGTAACATTAGAATATGTAGAAGGAGAAAAGACAAAAGTACATACTATGCTTATGTCTATTCAACATACAGAAGACTACAATGAAGTAGAATTCAAAAACTTTATAAAAAATGAAATAATGATAAAAATCGCTCAAAAATACAACTTAAATACAGACTTTAAAGTATTAATTAATCCTACTGGCAAATTTGTAATAGGTGGGCCAGAAGGTGATGCAGGTTTAACAGGAAGAAAAATTATTGTAGATACATATGGTGGATATGCTCCACATGGTGGAGGAGCATTTTCTGGAAAAGACCCTACAAAAGTTGATAGAAGTGCAGCATACATGGCAAGATATTTAGCCAAAAATATAGTAGCATCTGGAATAGCAGAAGAAGTATTAATTCAACTATCATATGCAATTGGAGTAGCACAACCAATATCAATTTACATCGACTGCAAAGGTACAAATAAAGTAGAAGAAGAAAAAATAATAAAAACAATTTATGAAAATTTTGACTTATCACCAAAAGGAATGATAGAAACTTTGCAATTAAGAAATCCAATTTACAAAGAAACATGTAATGGCGGACATTTTGGAAGAAAATATATAGATGAAAAGAATAAGATAGAATGTCCATGGGAAAAATTAGACTGTATTGATATATTTAAAAAAATGGAGGGATAAAGATGCCAAATGATAAAATAAAAGAAAATATCATAAAATGGTATCCATTTACACCAGATGCAACCATACTAAAAATAGAAAAAAGTATAGATGGGATAGAAGAAAAACAATTCGACTATGTTACTTTAATAGGCACATTAGAATATGCACATAAATTGTTTGATGGTCTAAATCCAGAACAACAATTAATAGAATATGCAAAACAACATCTAAAAGAAGATGGAAAAATATTAATTGCCATTGATAACGAAATGGGAATTAAAAATTTTTGTGAAGTAGAAAGAGGAAAAAAAGAAAATCACAAATTAACAAGAAAAAAAATAGAAAATTTGTTAAAAAAATGTGGATTAAATTATTATAAATTCTACTATCCTTTACCAAACTATGAAACAACAAATGTTGTTTTTACAGATGAATTTTTGCCAAACCAAGAAACAATAACAAGAAATATATCTTTACATGAAGAAGATAGCATAGTAATAAATGTAGAAAATGAAATGTTTTTAAATATATTAGCAGAAGATAGAAATTTATTTAAAATTTTTGCCAATTCTTATTTTATAGAGTGTAGTACAAAAGAATTGAAAGACAATCAAATTCAATTAATTTCATACTCTAACATGAGAAAACCAGAATATGAAATTAAAACTATAATACAAGGAGACAAAGTTTATAAAACAGAAGGAACTAAACAAGCAAAAGAACATATAGAAAATATTAAAAGAAACATAGATATATTAAATGAGTTAGGATTTAATATTTTAGATTATTATGAAGAAAATACAATTATAAGCCAATATCAAAAAAATAGAGAAAGTGTAGATCATGTTATAATAAACAAAATAAAAAACGGAGAAAAAGAAGAAGCCGTTCAATTAATGATGACATTTTTCCAAGAAATAAAAGACAAATTAATAACGGCAAAATCTGAAAAAAATATATTTGACACATATCAAATTCAATATGAACCTAGCCAAATAGAAAACTTTACATTTACGAAGTATGGCCTATGGGACTTAATTTTTCAAAATGCATTTTATATAGACAATAAATTTTTCTTTTATGACCAAGAATGGATGGATGAGGGAGTACCAATTGAGTATATCTGGTATCGTTCTATAATGTATACAAGAGAACTAATGGAAATTTTTGAAGGAGAATCAATGTGGCAAAAATTAGGGATAACAGAGGAAAATATACAATTATTTAAACAATTAGATAATAAAATACAAGAAAAAATTAGAGATGCTGAAATTTGGGAAAAACATAAAGACATAAAAACAATAAATGATATAAAAATCCAATTAGAAAAAGAAAAAGAAACCATGTTAGAAGAATTTAAAAAATTATTAAATGAAAAAGATGCAAGAATTGCATTTTTAGAAAAAAACATGGAAGAAACAGTTAAAATATTGAAAGATAAAGAAAAAATAATTGAAAATATGGAAAACTCGCTTTCTTGGAAAGTAACAAAACCACTTAGAAATATAAGAAAAAAAGGAGAAAAAAATGAGAATTAGAGACATACTATTTCCTGAAAATACAAAAATAAGAATATTTTTAAGAAAAACTTTAATTAGATTAAAATTAATAAACTTAGAAAATATTAAAAAAGTATATAGAATATTAAAGGCAGAAGGATGGAAAAACACAATTCAAAAAATTCGAGAAAAAATAAATGGACCAACACTAGACTTAAATGATGCATATCAAAAATTAATTGAAGAAGTTGAACCAACAGAAGAAGAATTAGAACAACAAAGAAAAACCAAATTTAAGTTTAATCCTAAAATTAGTATATTAGTACCTATGTACAATACACCATATGTATTTTTTAAGGAATTAGTAGAATGCCTAATAAATCAAACATATGGAAATTGGGAGTTATGTTTGGCAGATGGAAGTCCTGAGCAAAATAATGATTTAAAGGAGATATATGAACAAGACAAAAGAATTAAATATAAATTTCTAGGAGAAAATAAAGGAATTGCAGGAAATACAAACGAATGTATAAAAATGGCAACAGGTGATTTTATTGCTCTTTTTGACCATGATGACTTATTACCAGTTTTTTCATTATATGAAATTGTAAAATGTATTAATGAACATCCAGAAGTAGAATTTATTTATACTGATGAAGATAAAATTACAACACTTGATAAACCAAGATTTAATCCTCATTTTAAGCCAGATTTTTCTTTAGACTTTTTGCGTGCAAATAATTATATTTGCCATTTTAGTGTGTTCAAAAAAGAATTAATGGACAAATTAGGTGGAGAAAGAGGAAAATATGATGGAGCACAAGATTTTGATATAATTCTAAGAGTATCAGAATTAACAAAAAACATTATACACATACCAAAAGTATTATATCATTGGAGAGTACATCCGAATTCAACAGCACAAGCAGAAATACAATCAAAACCATATGCATTTGAAGCAGGAATACCTGCAATAGAAGATCATTTAAAAAGAATGGGATTAAAAGGAACTGTAGAACATGGGGCAAGTCTTGGAACATATAGAATTAGATATGAATTTGAAGGAAACCCAAAAGTTTCAATTGTAATTCCTAACAAAGATGAAAAAGAAACTCTTAAAAAATGTATAGAATCTATTTTAAATAAAACAACTTATGAAAATTACGAAATTATAGTAGTAGAAAACAATAGCGAGACAGAAGAAATATTTGACTATTACAAAGAAATAGAACAAAATCCAAAAATAAAAATAGTAAAATATGAAGAAAAAGGATTTAATTATTCAAAAATAATAAATTTAGGTGTTAAAAATTCAGAAGGGGAATTTATTGTTCAATTAAACAACGATACAGAAATAGAAACAGAAGACTGGTTAGAAGATATGTTAGGATTCTGTTCAAGAGAAGACGTAGGAGCAGTTGGTGTAAAATTATTTTATCCAGATAATACAATTCAACATGCAGGAATTGTATTTGGAGTAGATAGAGTCGCAACACATTTATTTAGAGGCTTACCAAGACATTTACACGGCTATTTTGCAAGAGAAAGTTCAATTCAAGATTTTAGTGCTGTAACAGGTGCTTGTATGATGGCAAAAAAATCAACATATGAAGAAGTTGGCTATATGGATGAAAATTTGCCAGTAGCATTTAATGATTTAGACTTTTGTTTAAAAATAAGAGAAACAGGAAAATTAATTGTTTATGATCCTTTTGTTACAGTTATTCATTATGAATCTAAAACAAGGGGATATGAAAATACTCCAGAAAAAGTAGCTAGATTTGAAGCGGAAATTGAAAAATTTCAAAACAAATGGAAGAAAATATACGAAGAAGGAGATCCATATTATAATATAAACTTTAGTAAAAATTCTTGCCAATATGAAATTAGAAGAGGATGAGTTGATGATAGAAAAAATTAATAAAACATGTGATTTTTTATTCAAAAATCGTTATTGGATAGCAATTGTAATATTTATATTATGCATTATATTTGAATTAAGTGGTTCATCCATTGGAATATGGAATCAATTTATAAACTCTGGAGATATAGATGATGGAGTTATACTTGGTGTTTCTAGAGAAATTAGAAGTGATGAATGGGCAGTTTTAACCCCTATGACATTTTCACAAAATTTTGATGGATTTTCATATTTTAGTAACTTAATTCGTGGAGGAAATACAGATGTATCTATGGTGTATGCGCTTCCAATTATGAATCCTATTCAAATTTTTAGACCATTCCAAATTGGATTTCTATTTTTAGGAATAGCAAAAGGACTATCATTTTTTTGGTATGGAAGGTTAATTGCTTTATTTTTAGTTATGATAGAACTATTTATGATTATAACTAAGAAAAACAAATTACTTTCTTTTATAGGTTCAGTTTTAATTACATTTGCTCCGACTGTACAATGGTGGTTTGCAGTAAATGGAATAGCAGAAATTTTTATATTTGGTGGACTAGCCATAATATTATTACATCAATATATACTAACAGAAAATTTCAAGAAAAGGTGTTTATATTTATTAGGAATGGTAATTTGTGCAGGAGGATATGTATTGGTGTTATATCCAGCTTGGCAAATTCCAATGTTTTATGTGTTTTTAGCCATTGCAATAAGTGAAATAATAACTAATAGGAAAAGTTGTAAAATTAGAAAAAAAGATATTATTTCTATAATAATTGCATTGTTACTATTTGTAATTTGTATGGGAATTATTTTTGTGAACTCATTAGATACAATAAAGGCAGTTATGAACACTGTATATCCTGGAGGAAGAGCAGAAACAGGTGGAGGACAAGTAACAAAAATTTTCCAATATGCAATGAACATTTTCCTACCTTATAAATCAGATGGAATTATTACTAATGTATGTGAAGAAGCAACAATGTTTACACTATTTCCAATGGGACTAATTTTATCAGCAATAGTTTTTGGAAAAGAACAAAAGAAAGATATATATCTAGTTTTATTACTTATAATTTATATATTTTTAAGTATATGGTGCATAATTGGCTTTCCAGAAATTATAGCAAAATTAACTTTATTGAGCAATTCAACAGCTAAAAGATCAATTATGGCATTAGGATTTGCTGAAGTTCTTATTTTAATAAGAAGTATGTCTATTATAAAAACACCACAAAGAAGATTTGTATCTATAATTTTTTCTATAATATTAAGTGTAATTGTAATAGGTATTTGCCAAAATGCTAATCCAGTATATTTTAGCACAAAAATGTTAATCGCAATGTTTATAATGTGTATATATCTATTTTTCTGTATATTCCGCTATCAAGCAAAATATGCAAAAGAATTATTTTGCTGTGGAATTGTATTTGTTATGCTTATGACAGGCGCAACAGTAAACCCAATAAGATCAGGAGTTAATAATATTTATCAAAGTGAAATTATAACTAAAATACAAGAAATTCAAAAACAAGAAGAAGGAAAGTGGATAGTAGAAGGACTTGGATTTCCTATTGCAAATTATGTATTAATGGCAGGTGTACCTGTAATAAATTCAACAAATGTTTATCCAGATATGGAAAAATGGCACAAAATAGATACAGAAGGAAAATATGAAGATGTTTATAATAGATATGCACATATAACAATTGAATTAAAAGATGAAGAAGAAATATTAGAAAATAAATTTGTTTTGACAAATGCAGATTCTTTCACAGTTTACTTAACTCCAGAAGAATTGCAAAAATTGGATATTAAATATATCTTTACAGCAAATAATTTGGAGGAGTATAATAAAGAAAAGATAGAATTTAAAAAAATATGTGATAATATTAATGGGTACGGTATATATCAACTATATGAGGTGAAAAAATGAAAATAGACAAAAGAAGGATAACTATATCATTAATTTTTGGTTTTATTTTTGGATTAATTATGGCTATAGGAAAATACTATTTTAAAAATGAATTTAAAGTAGTATTTACAGATTTACATTTATATTTAAATATAATAATAGCAACAATTATTTTTACTGTATTTTTGATGTTATTATTCAAATATTTACCAAAAATAAAAAAAATATTAGAAAAAATACGACTACCATCATTTTTAGAAAAATTAATAGGAAATGCTAATATAAAAACATTCATATTTGTATTTATACTCATAATGATATTATGGATTCCTACTTTTTTAGCAGTTTATCCTGGATATTTATGCTATGATGCTTTGTCACAATTATATCAATATGAAGCAGGTAATTTTGAGGCATGGCAACCGGTAATACATACAGTAATTTTAGGAGGATTCATTAATTTAGGACATAGCTTATTTGGATCTTATTCAATTGGATTAACGATATATTGTATAGTACAAGCACTATTGATTATTTGTACTTTTTCATATTTAGTAGTATTTTTAGCCAAAAGAAAGGTACCACCATATATATTATTAATTACTATTATATTATTTGCTATTAATCCTATTGTAGAAATATTATCTTTTTCAACTATAAAAGTGACATTTTTTGTATGCTTCTATCTATTTTGGCTAATGTTTTTAATAGAAATGTTAGAAAATCCAGAAAAGTATTTTTCAAAAAAACGAAATATCGTAAAATTTATAATAGTAGCAATTTTAATGTCATTATTTAGAAAACAAGGAATTTATATTTATATTGTTTTAATTCCTATCTTATTTGTATTTTTAACAAAATATTGGAAAAAAATATTAATAATGTATGGATCAGTAATAGTAGTGGTATTTGCATTCTTTAATCCTATTTCAAATTTGCTAGGAATAAAAAAGAGTCCACCAGCTGAAGCTTTGTCTGTTCCAATACAACAAATTTCAGCAGTAGTAAATAAGAATAGAGAATCTATAACAGAGGAAGAATGGAACATTATAACAAGGTACTTTGATGAAGAAATATTTAAAGATTATAAACCGCAAATAGCAGATCCAGTAAAATCTAAATTTAACAATAAAGAATTTGAAAAAGATAAGATAAGTTTTATAAAATTATGGGTAGAGTTAGGATTGAAAAACAAACAAATTTATATGAATGCATTAATAGATTTAGATATAGGATATGTATATCCTAGTGTAAGAACTATTTCAGATTGGTCTGTTATATGTCCATATAATAGCCAAAATTCATATGACATAAAATTAAATAGTCTATTTGAACCATATTATGAGTATTTACAGTATGCATCAAATGATTTCTTTAAAGAATGGCCAATAGTATCATTATTTGTATGTGAAGCAATGCCTACATGGGTAATACTAATTACATTATCTATTTTAATATATAAGAAGAAATATAAATTAATGGTTCCGCTTATCGGATTACTATTATATCTTGGAACATGCTTATTAGCGCCAGTTTGTTGTATAAGATATATTTATCCATTATTAGTTTCTCTAGTATTAGTAATAGCGTTGCCATTTATAAAAGGAGGTAAATGATGAAACAAAAAGTAAATATAAAAGAGCATGACAAATAAGCCTAAAAAAGGCAAATTTTAAAAAATTAATA
>CANQHU010000050.1 GCA_947623945.1 uncultured Clostridia bacterium
TAATTATAGCATAACTCATTTTATCTAACCTCCTTTTAAAATGCTAAATAAGATAACACCTCCTAAAGCTAAAAAAGCACTCACTTTAATTGTGTTGTAACACACTACAACACTTTTTTACGCTAATCGCTAAAAGTGTCAGTGTGGCAGGGTAAACCCTACAACCCAAAAACCAAAATTGCTATCACAATTTTAGTTTTTTCATAACAAATGAACTTGTCATTTGTTATGCTTTTCAATAAAAATACTTCCGTTTTTTATTGAAAAAGAAAGAGCAAGAAAAAACTTTTTCAAATTTTTCTTACTCTTTTTGAAACCTTGCTCGGTTTCAAACTTCCACGCTTTATAGCGAAACCAGAAGAAGTGAGCCGAAGTAGAATTAGGTGTAATAATCCCATTTGCTAAAACAGAATTATTACACCTATACTTGCTGAAACCGTCAGTCGTTCGCCTCGTTTTCATAGGTAGTCTAGTAAGTAGTCGTTTAACTACTATAATTGCTGATATTATTGAAATATCTTTGTTCATACTTGTCCAAACTTTTTACAATTATAAATCCACTCCAAGTTTTGCCACCGAATACTCTTTTTTTATTGTGAGTTTTTGTTCTAAAATCTCACTTACGCACTTTGTATAATTAGACTTATTATACAAATACGGATAAACTTTATAGCATCGGCTCATCACACCTATCACTTTTATAGAGTTTGAGGCATTTCTCTTTTAAAAACAAAAAAACTACCTATAGTTCTAAAACTATAAGTAGTTTTCTTATTTTACTTATTTAATTAAGCCTCAAAATCGTTTTTAAGGCTTTTTAATTTTGAAGTAGAGTAATTTGTTGTTACACATAAATTAAATCTTTTAAAACAATTTCTTCAGCTTGATTTTTTATAGTGTTCATTGTTCCAACCCAATATAATGGATCAGTATTTTTCATATCTTCGGTTAAATCACTTTTTGCTTTTAATTGTTCTATTAAATTGCTTACATTTTTTTCGGCAATTTCTTGTATCTCTTTTAAATGAGAATTTAATTTATTTTCAACAAGTAATATTGTGTATTCTGCTTTTTTGTGTTCTTTCAAATATTTTAGCCTTAATCTTCCATATTTGTTCAATGTAATTTTTTCTTGTTTTGGCATTGTTAAATTAGGAATATAGTAATCTCCAACTAATGTATAACTTATTCCAGTTCTTTTATCTGTAATTTCTTTTTCTAATTCTTCATTTTTCATAATTAAACCTCCATAAAATAAACTAACTGTTATAGAAAATAATAAAATTTTATCAATAGTAAATCTAAAAACATCTAAAAAATATCTAAAAAATTTCTATAAAAAGTGTCATTTTTATACTTGTTTATTTTTAAATATTTTTGATAAATTATCTTTCAAACCACTTGAAATATAAGTAGTTTAGGTAATCTTAATTAACATTATATAATTCTAAATATCAAGTAAACTGAGAAACTGAAAATCCTCGTGTCAGTGGTTCGATTCCACTTGAAGCCACCAAAACGAAAATCAGTTACACTGATTTTTTTTTGCAATAATAATTGACCTGACAAAAAATATATGATATATAATATGTATAAAAAACAAAGGAGAAGAAAAATTATGAAACAAAAGAAAGAAACAAAGATATCATTAGGAACTGCAATTACTTTAACCATAATATTTTTGGTGCTAATAATAGGGGTAATATCTATTATACTTAATGTAGTTCAAAAAAATAATAATGAACAAAAAGAAAATATTATAGCAGAAAATAATACGCCAGTAGATGTAACAACATCAGACAACAAAACAAACGAAAATAATGACTTTGACATAGAATTTTTGAAATTAGAAAATAACAAAAAAAATATGATATATAGTCCATTATCAATAAAATATGCATTAAAAATGTTAAATGAAGGTGCAGAAGGAAACACAAAAAAGCAAATAGAAAATGTAATAGGAAATTTAAAATTAACAAAATATGATAATATAGAAAATGCATTATCACTAGCAAACGGAATATATATAAGAGATACCTTTTCAGAAAGTGTAAAAAAAGAATTCGAAAACAAGTTAGCTAAAAATTATAATGCTGAAATAAAATATGATTCTTTTGAAAATGCAAATAACGTTAATCAATGGATAGAAGATAAAACATTAAAAATAATAAAAAATATGTTAAGCGATGATATGGTACAAGATCCTAATAGTAAAATTCTTCTTATAAATGCACTTGCGATAGACATGGAATGGAAAGAACAATTTGATACAAGTGATACAAGAGGAGAAAAATTTAATTTAGAAAATGGAAATGAAATGACCACAACAATGATGAACAACGAAATAACAAGTGATAGTGCATCATATTACAAAGATAATGATATTACAGCAGTAACAATGGATTTAAAAGAATATGATGATACTCAATTGGAATTTACTGCAATAATGCCAAACAATAATAATTTATCAGAATATATAAAAACATGTACTATGGATAAAATTGATGAAATCATGAAAAAATCAACTTTAGCATCTAAAACAAAAAACGGAATAGATGTATATATACCAAAATTTTCATTTGATTATGATTTAAAATTAAAAGAAGATTTAATTAATTTAGGAATCAAAGATGCATTTGATATAAATACAGCAAATCTTTCTAATATGTCAAATAGTGAGCTTTATGTAAGCGATGCACTTCACAAGGCAAATATAGATTTTACAGAAAAAGGAGTTAAAGCAGCAGCAGTTACTGTATTTGGAATAAAAGACCTTGCACTACCACTTGAAACACCTAAACCAGAAGAAATAAGAATAGACAAACCATTTTTATATGTAATAAAAGATAAAAAGACAGGAGAAGTATGGTTTGTAGGAACTGTATATGAACCAAATTCTTGGGAAAATGAAAAAGAAAATTATTAAAAATTAAAAGGATAACTAAAACAAAATTAGTTATCCTTTTCGATTTTCATGTTATCACCATAACGTTTAATCTTCTTAGTAGTAGTTTTTTCAAACTCCTTATCACGAATACCAAAACTCTTAATATGTTTATAATTAGGCAACTTTTTATTAACACTTGAAACTACATCAGAAATAAGTTTCCTAATTTCTTCTTTAGTCGGAACACTACATTTTAAATACTCTGTAATAGCTTCAATATTAGGATAAATTTGAGCATTAATATAAGTTTCATTATCATCTTCTTTTTGAATTCCTAAAACAAGAGCCTCAGAAATAAGAGGATTATCATTTAAATAATACTCAACTTCTTCAGGATAAATATTCTTTCCATTTTTTGTAACAATAACACTTTTGCATCTACCAGTTATATATAAATAGCCATTTTCATCTATTTTTCCTAAATCGCCTGTATGAAACCAGCCATCAACAATAGTTTGTTTCGTTTTTTCTTCATCCTCATAGTAGCCAAGCATAACATTAGGACCTTTTACTAAAATTTCTCCAACACCTTCGCTATTAGCCTCAAATATCTTATATTCTACATTAGGAATAGGAAGACCAGCAGCGTCATCTTTTTGGAAGAAATCAGTATTTCCTGCAACTAAAGGAGAACATTCTGTTAAACCATAACCTTGTAGAGTCATTAAATTCAATGCTTTAAAATCAGCTATAATATCAGGATTAGCACTTGCTGCACCAACAATAAATACACGAAGTCTGCCACCTAGAGTATTTTTAACTTTCATTCTCACTATCTTCTTTAAATAAAAAGGTAAATCATAATATGGATTTCCAGCTTCCTTAACATACTTTTTAGGCAATGATTTATTCAAGTTTTTAATAATATTTTTATGAACATTTTCAAGAAGCAATGGAACGCACAAAATAACTGATGGGTGAAACTCACCAAGATTTTTTGTAATATAACGCAGTCCTTCACAATGACAAATGGATGCACCACTATAAATAGGAAGCAAAAAGCCTAAAGTACATTCATAAGTATGATGTAAAGGTAACACAGAAAAGAATAAATCACTTCTTTTTACTTTTACAATTCCATAAGTTGATAATATATTAGAGCAAATATTTCTTTGAGAAAGGCAAACTCCCTTTGCATTTCCAGTTGTTCCAGAAGTAAAAAGTAAAATACGTAATTCATCTGGATTAACCATAATTTTATCAAAATAAGTATCTCCACTTTCATAAATAGATTTGCCATCTTCTAATAAATACTCATAACAATCGGCTTGTTCTTTATCAAAATATACAAAAAGGGTTTCTGTATTTTCTAATTTATTTTTATTATTTAAAACTTCATCTAAATTCTTAGAATCGCCTAAAATACAAACTGATTTTGAAACATTCATAAAATTAATAACATCATCTGTATGAAGTTCTTTATCAATAGGAACAACAATACCTACAATTGTTGCAGCTAAGTAAGAAACACACCATTTATATGAATTTTTACCAATAACTGCAATTTTCTTATTTAAAAAACCTTTTTTAATTAAACTTGTCCCTAAATAAACAACATCATTTTTAAATTGCTCATAAGTAATTGAAATGATATTTCCGTTTTCATCCTTTAATTTAAAAGCAGTTCTAGAACGATAGATGTCTGCTGAACGATAAAGCATTTCTTTAAAATTTGTAACCTCTTCTGTTTTATGATATTTTGTTTTTAATTGCTCTGCAATTGAAAGTTGTTCTTTCATCAAATCCTCCTTGAAATTATTTGTACCTATAAAATACAAAATTTGAATTATTAGTTACTTTTAAGTTTCCGTCATAAATTGATTTTTCTCCATCAATTAAAGGAATATCAACAAATACAGTAGTTTTAAATTCTTCGTCAAGATAATTTGTAATATAAATATCAAAAGATATATTGCAATTAATTGAATTCAAATCTATATTACATCTTTTTAAAAGAGATCCATCATAAGTTATTGGAATAGATGTATCTGTAAGGGTATAATCTGTTTTGATATTTTGATTAATATAACTTAAAGTAATAGGATTAGCCAAATTATTATACAAAGTTGGAGTATCCAAATTTGCTTCATTTTCTGATGTAATGTTAAATTCTAAAGATTCTGAAATTTCATTATCATTTGGTAAAGTACTTGTTGCAAATTGATTTAAACCTTTAAAATATAATTTTGGCTCTCCGGAGTTCTGGCATTTTATTAAATTTAATGTTATTAATTGAAACTTTTTTTAATGTATTTTCTGAAGTTTTTTCATCTGTAGAATGATTGTTAATAAAAATTGCCATATCAGTATATTGATATAAATTTTCAATAGTAAAATTTGTACTAGAGCTTGTCTTATTTTTAGCATCACAATTACTAAAGAAAACAATCTTATTTACCTCAAAAACTGTCTTTTGATTTTTTCCGGGCAAATGACAATACTTCTTTTTCAAAATCAGTTTTTATAACATACTTATTAAACAACATGTAAGCTAAAATAAATACAATAATAAATAAAATAAAAGTAATTATAGTCAAAATTATTTTTTTCTTATCCATAAGATCCTCCTTTGATAAAAACAACTATATCATAGTATAAAATTGAAAGAAAATCAAGAGAAATTTAAGATTACCACAATTTATTGATTGACAAAAAAAATCAGAAAAGGTAAAATAATAATAGGTGATAATATGAATGCAAAAGAAAAGGTAGAAAGAGGTCGAAAAATACATATAAAAATTACGATAAAAGGTATTATTTCTTTTTTGGCTTTTATTGTTATGCTATTATATATGATCATATTTTATAATTTCTATTTTGTAAAAAACAATGTTTATGCAACAGCATCTAACATAGATTATTCTACAAAAATGCCAGAAATAAGCGGAGCAAAGCAAATTGAAATAGATGAAATTATAGAACAAAATACAAAACAAGGACAAAAAGAAGAATATTCTGTTGAAGAAAAAGATTTAGAATATATAACAACATATAGAAATAATCCAAGTTTACCAAAAGAAACTTTGCAAGTTATACAAGAAGGAAGAGAAGGAAAACAAGAAATTACAATAAAAAGAACCTATAAAAACGAAGAATTAATATCAGAAGAACAAATTTCTAGTAAAATAACAAAAGCCTCAGTAAATAAAATTGTTGAAATTGGTACTGCAAATTATGTAAGCACATATAAAGCCAAAATAGGGGATACATTATCTATAACATCTGATAGATTATCTGTTAGATTTGAACCAAATGAAGCATCACAAAAAGTAGCAACATTATCAAAAGGAGATAAAGTTAAAATATTAGAAATACAGGGAGATTGGTATAAAATTTCAGCATTAAATGTAGTTCGGCTATGTAAAATCAGAGGCAACAACCTATATTGATAATACAGTAAAAAACGAAAATAATTCATCAAGTAAAAACAAAGCAGAATTAATTTCTGGATTGGATTTTGGAATGGCATTAAATAAACCAAGTGGATTAACCTTAGAGCAATTTAAAAATATTTTATCTGATTCAAAAGATACAAATAAAATATTTGAAAATAATGCAGAATATTTTTATTACATTGAAAAACAATACAATATAAATGGCGTTTTTGTAGCAGCAATTCGGAATACATGAAAGTGCTTGGGGAACTTCTAAAATTGCAAGAGACAAAAATAATTTATTTGGGTATGGTGCATATGATTCTAATCCATATAATGGAGCATATAATTTTTCAAATTATTCAGAATGTATAGATTTAATTGCAAGAGTATTAGTAAAATACTACTTAAATCCAAAAGGAACAAAAATTTATGGAGGAGAAGTAGCAGTTCGGTACATATTACAATGGACCTACTTTATCAGGCGTAAATACTAGATATGCGACAGATAAAAATTGGGCAAATGGTGTATATACTCATATGAAATATTTATATAATAAATTGTAAAAAATTCTTGATATTTTTTACAATTTATTGTATTATATAATAGCAAGAGTGAATATAATTAAAAATTTGCCAACAATAAGACTTAAGAAAGGGGCTAAGTTATGAAAAAAAAGATAATAATTGTTACAATTATAATGCTAATAATTGGAATATTTTTAACTGCAACTACCGTTAATGCAGAAGAAGAAAGAGCAATTGATGAAAGAACAGAAAGTAAAATTGTAGAACTAAAAGAAAATGCAGCTAGCTCATTAGAAGACTATAAAGCAAAATATGGATCTGATGTATATGGAACTGTTGCATATATTTTAAACATTGTTAGAATTTACAGCATTCCAATAGGCTTCTTAGGAATTGCAATTGGTGCAATCCACCAATATGTAATTGGAGTAAGAAAACTAGACACATTAGAAAAGGGCATGGCTCTTATAGTAACTTGTGTAACATTATTAATTATTTGCCAAGTTTTACCACTTGCATTTGCAGCGTTTGTAAAATTTGGAAGGGGGTAACAAATGAAAGTTTTATTTGCTGTTAGTAATGAGGAAACATCAGAAGCAATTGTAAAAAAATATCAAAAAGAATATAAACAGATAATTTCTTACAAAAATGTATATTACTTTAACGCAATATTAAAAGAATTACAAAAAGATAAATCTTATGATAGAATAGTCATAAGCGAAGACTTAGAGGCATTTACTCATACACAGTATGATCAAATTGACAAATTTATTTTTGAAAAATTAGATAGTATAAGTGACGAAGCATCTAATTTAAAAGGAAATGACACACCAATTATCTTAATTTGCTCTGACAGAAGAACAAAGTCAGAAGCAATGCTTGTAAAATTATTTGGAATTGGTATCTATAATGCTATAATAGGAAATGATAGAAGTGTAGATGAGGTTTGTAGATTAATAAATAGACCTCGTGTAAAAAAAGAAGCAAAAACATATTATAAAATTGACACAGAAGAAGTAAACTATCAAGCCGAAAACGAAAATGATGTAAGTGAAATGGAAATTCAAAACATTGTTGCACATTATAAAAGACTTGGAAAAAATGAAGAACGATATGTTGATAGCTTTAACAATATTGCTGCACAATATAATGATACACAATTAAGAATTATAACAAAATTTTTACCATTAAATGTTAGAGCAGTATTAGAAGAAAAATCACCAAAATATCAACAAATAATGTCTTTTAATAATAGCATTTCAAAAAAATTACAAAAACCAAAAAATGATACAGAAGACGGACCAAGTCAAGTATTATTAAAAACCAAAAATCAGGATAAAATACTTTCAAAACCAGTTGTAATACCTTCAGCAGTAAATATGGAAGGTGTTAAAAAATTAACAAAACCAAAGCCAGAAAGTAGCAAAGAAAATAAAGTTCAACCTGAGCCACAATTCGTTGATGTTGATATTGAACCAGAAGAAAACGAAGTTCAAGTTGCTCCTGAACCAGAAATAAATGAACCAGAAGTAAATGAGCCTGTAAAACGTGGAAGAGGAAGACCAAGAAAAATAGTTCCAGAAGAAGAAATAAATTCACAACCAACAGTAAAACGTGGAAGGGGAAGACCAAGAAAAGTTGAACCTCAAACACAAGTACAAGAACAATCAGAAGAATTTGTATTACCAGGTTTAGATACAGAAAATTCAGATGATGAAGAAGATACACAAGAAGAAACATTTTTACCAGGTTTTGAACAAGTTAACAACATTGAAAACGATGAAGAAGATACTAACATTTCAATTTCATCTTATGAAGATGATGATGAAGACGAAGAAGATGTAATGTTACCTGGATTAGGATTAGAACCAGAACCACAGCCACAGTCACAACAAACACAACAACCGCAACAAGTACAAGCACCAACTTATATTCCTGAACCAGAACCAGAACCTGAGCCTGAACCTATATATGGAATACAAAGAAATAGATATAATGAAAATAGTACTCAAATTGAGCAAATTGACTTATCAAGTCTATTAACACCAGACAAAAAAATAGCAACCTTTGTTGGAACAAGCAAAAATGGAACATCATTTATAGTAAACAATTTAGCAGAATTAATGTCTTCAATTGGAATAAACACAGCAATATTAGACACAACACAAAATAGAAATTCTTATTATATATATACGAAAAACGAAGAACCTTTAAGAGAAATTGCAACACATAGTATAGAAGGTTTAGCACATGGAATAGCAAAAGGAATTAGTGTAAACAAAAACCTTACAGTTTATACTTCTTTGCCAAATGAAGAAGATGACATACAAAACGTAGACAAAATTTTAGAAACATTATTATTAAATCATTCTTTAATACTAATAGATACAGATTTTAATACACCAATTAATTATTTTAAACAATCACAAGAAACATATTTAGTACAAACAATGGATATATTAACAATACAACCATTAACAGCATTTTTAAAACAACTAAAATCAAAAAATATCTTAGATGAAACTAAATTAAGAATTGTATTAAATAAAGTAGTAAAAATTAGAGGAATAAAAGATGAAGTAATAATTGGTGGAATGGCATTTTATAATGACCCTTCAATGTCATTTATGACAGAACTATTCGATAGAGATAGAATAAAATATGTTTCAATCCCATTTGAAGACGAAACATATATAAGATATTTAGAAGGTGTTATTGATTGTGAAATTTCTTTAAAAGGATATTCAAAAGTATTTTTACAAACTTTAAGAGAACTAGCAAATATGGTATATCCAATAATCTCAACAGGAGGAAGCATACCAAGAAATAATAGAAATTATCAACCACCTGCAACAATAAACAGAAATGGTAATTTTTCCGCTAGTATGAATCAAACTTTAGACCAAATGAAAAGAAATTATTAGAAACAAATAACAAAATAAAAGAGGAGGTAAAATAGTTGTGATAATAGCAGTAGTAGTAGTCTTAGTTTTAATTGTATTTGGACTAATTATTTATAATGTATCAATTCATAAGAAAATACAAAAATTCAAAAATATGAATCAAAAGATTACGAATTTATATGTTGTACAAGATTTTATGAATGCCATAGGAGAAACCTCAACTGTTGAACAAAAAATCAAAAAAATAAATGATATTTTAATAGAAAGATATGAAATAAAATATTCAACAATTGTTGTATTCGATGGTGCAGAATATCAGGTAAAAGCATCTAATGTAGATTCAAAACATTGGGGTGCATTAAAAGCATTGCAAGAGGTAGATATGTTTAAGGATAGTATACAATCCGCAACACCTAAATATGTAACAGTAAACAATGAAAATGAGAGACTTCCTTATCAAGAAATGGAATTTGGAAGAGCAAAATCTGCTATATTCTTTCCTCTTTACATTGATAATGTATATATTGGTTATTGGATTATAGAAAGTGGAACGCCACATGACTTTGACAATGTAGATACAACAGTTTTAGAAGTTATAAAAGAAAATATTGTCTCAGTGTTAAAGACTGTAGTTCATCAAAAAACATTAGAATCAATTGTAAGAAAAGATTTATTTACAGGACTATATAATGAAGAATATCTATATGGTGAAGGAAAGAAAGTAATTGACCAATATACTATATCAACTATATGTATGTTTAAAATTATAAACCTTCAAGAGATAAATAGAAAATATTCTAGAGAATTAGGAAATAAAGTAATAACACAAGTTAGCCAATATGTAGCAGAAAATTTGTCAGAAGATTATGTATTTGTAAGATATATGGGACCTAAATTTGTTATTGCATTTTCAGGAGTAGAATCAAATAGTGTAGCAGACTTTTTAAATGACATAAAAGAAAAAGTAGAAAGCATGCAAATTGAGTTAACAGACGAAGAAAAGCAAGAATTAAATTTGGAAGTCAAACCATCATCTAAAGCAAAAGCAAAATCAACTGAAAGGGAGATTGCAACACCAAAATTAAACTTTGTTATATCTTCTTACTACAAAGGTACAGGTTTAGAAGAAATATTAAAAAAATTAGAAGAATACTTAGACCAAGCAGATCGTACTGAAAGTGATATAACAAATATATAGAAGGAGGAAATCATATATGGAATTTGACAAAACAATGAACTTTAAAGTAGAAAGAGAGCAAAATGTTAAATGCAAAGAAATTTTAAAAGAAGTATATGAAGCATTAGTTGAAAAAGGATACAATCCAATTAACCAAATAGTTGGATATATCTTATCTGGAGATCCAACTTATATTACAAGTCACAAAGATGCAAGAAATAAAATAAGAACAGTTGAAAGAGATGAACTATTAGAAAAAATGGTAAAAAATTATATAGGGTTAGATGAAGATTAAAATGAGAATTTTAGGAATTGATTATGGGCAAGCAAGAACAGGAATTGCTATAACAGATCCATTAAATATAACAGCTCAAGGCTTAGAAACCATCAATCAAAATGGTTCTGACAAAATTTTATTAAAAAAAATAGATGAAATATTAGAAGAATACCAAGACATAGAGACAATTGTTGTTGGAATGCCATTTAATATGAACGGAACTAAATCTGAAAGAGTAAAAATAACAGAAGAATTCGTTCATAAATTAAAATGTAAATATAACAAAATAAAAATAGAAACAATTGATGAAAGGCTAACAACTGTTGAAGCTCATAAAACAATGAATTTTTTAGACGTAAATAAGCATAAAAAGAAAAATATAGTGGATACTATATCTGCAACCTATATTTTAGAAACTTATTTAAATAAAATGAAAAACAGTATTGAAAAAAAATAAAAAATAGTTTATTATATTAATGTCAAATATAATCAAATTAAATAAGAAAGGAGAAAAATAATGGAGGAAGACTTTGAAGGAGAAGAATTAGATAATATTATAATATTAAATGATGAAGAAGGAAATGAAGTAAAATTTGAATTTTTAGATTTAGTTGAATTAGATGATGAAGAATATGTGGTATTATTACCTGTTACAGAAGAAGGGGAGGAAGAAGAAGGCGAAGTAGTAATATTAAAGGTAGAAGACACAGACGATGAAAATTCAGAAGAAGAATCTTATGTAAGCATTGAAGATGAGGAAATATTAAATAAAGTATTTGAAATATTCAAAGAAAAATTCAAAGACGACTTTGACTTTGTAGATTAATTAAGAAAACAAGACGGATTTTTCCGTCTTTATTTTCTAAGGAAAAAAGAGTAAAAGGAGGAAAAACAAATGAAAAATTTTTCAACATGGATGTTAGTTATATTTATGGCAATGTTCTGGTTTTTAAGAATGATAATTGCTGTTACTTATGAAATGAAAATTGACTTTGGAGGATTAGAACCATTTAATCAAACAATGGAAATTATTTTATTGTTTGTTGTATTGGCATGTATGATATTAATTGTAAAAAGAAAATTAGTAGGTGCATTAATTTATTTATTAGCATATGGAATGTATTTTGGAAGCGATGTAATTAAAGGATTAACAACAGTATTTACATCAAGTGGTGAAATTAGCATGGGTGGAATGGGAATGTATTTAAATACATTTGTATCAGTAATTGGAATTATAATTCCAATAGCAATTTTGTTAGATTTATTAATGGATAAAAGCAGAAAAGCAAATCCTCATGATAAAAAAACAGATTGGTTCTATGGCAATGAAAAATTCGATCGACAAATGGATGAAAGAGCAGATAAAAACAATTATAGAACATTGTAAGCAAGAATTATATATGGAGGCAATAATTTATGAATGAGTATATGAAAAAGGCAAAAGAAAATGCTGATAAAGGCATAGAGAATGGAGAAGGAGGACCATTTGGTGCAGTAATAGTTGATAAAGAGGGCAATATTATTGCAAATGGTAATAACAAAGTTTTAAAAGATAATGATCCAACTGCTCATGCTGAAATAGTAGCAATTCGAGAGGCTTGCAAAACATTAAACAAGATAGACTTATCTGATTGTATTTTATATACTTCATGTGAACCCTGTCCAATGTGCTTATCTGCTATAATTTGGGCAAATATTAAGGAAGTTTACTTTGGATGTACTAAAAATGATGCAGCCAATATTGGCTTTAGAGATAATGATATTTATGAATTTATAAAGGGTAATAATGATATGATTTGTCTTAAACAGATAGACAGAGATGAATGTATTGAAACAATGAAAAAATATCAAAAAGATTCTGGAATAATTTATTAAAAAAATACGTAAGCAAGCAATTAGTTGAAAATTGCTTGTTTTTGTGTTAAAATAGATGCTATATAGATAATTGGAAAGAAGTGAAAATATGAACGAAAATAAAACAAACATCAACTGGTTGATTACGATTTAATTAACCCCCTTATATTATAAATAAAAAAGAAAGGTGATTATTGAATGGATAAGAAAAATGAAATGATAGTAAACAATGAAAATGAATTAATAAATATAGAA
>CANQHU010000051.1 GCA_947623945.1 uncultured Clostridia bacterium
TCAATATTTTGATAAAATATGTATATAATATTTATGGAGGTGTTTAGTATGCCAATTATTAGACCAAGTTCTGATTTAAGAAATAATTATAATGAAATTTCTACAATTTGCCATCAAACAAATAGTCCAGTATATATTACTAAAAATGGTGCAGGAGATTTAGCAGTAATGAGTATCGAATTATACGAACTTTTAACAGATAAGTATGCTTTATATAAAGAATTAGAAAAAGGAATTAAGTCATTAGAAAATGGAAAAAAATATTCATCAAAAGAAGTTTTTGACGAGTTAGATAAAATTTAAAAAAGAAAGAGGATTTGCCTTTGAAAAAATATAATATAGAATATTCAATGGAAGCAAAACAAGATTTAATAGATATAAAACGATACATTAAATATAATTTACAAGAACCTAATACTGCTCAAAAACTAATTACGAAGATAAAAAGAGAAATAGATAGTCTAAAAGATAATCCAGAAATGTATTCTGTTATAGATGATGATATAATCAAAAGATTTAAAATTAGGAAACTAGTAGTTGATAATTATATTGTTTTTTATAGAATAAATGATGAAAATATACAAATTGTAAGAGTAATGTATGGAAGAAGAAATTGGATAACATTATTATAAAATATAGCAATTTAAGGAGAAAATATATGGGTATAATTAAATTTGATTTAGATAAATTGAAAAAAGAACAAGATGGGTTTTCTTATTATATTTTAGGTCGAAGTTATGACTTAGAAGAAAATGGAGCTGAGCAAGATTATGATATTGCGTTGGAATACTATAAAAAAGGTTATCATTTAGATTATCCATTATGCAAATATTCTTTAGGAATTTCTTATGAATTAGGTTTAGGGAATGCACTACCAATAGATGAAGAAAAGGGGAACAAATTGTTACAACAGGCTTATCCACAAATAGTAAGTTTAATAAATTCACAAGATATAGGTGAAATTGAAAGAATTTATGCTCAATTTGTTACAGGCGCATATTATTATTTTGGACTAGGTGGAATAGAAAAAGATTATAAAAAAGCATTTGAAATAATTAAAGAATGTGCAAATAAAGGACACATTGCAGCCATATATGATTTGGGCGCGAACTTTTACTATAATGGGAAAGGAACAGATAGAAATTATAGATTATCAGAACACTATTTGAGAATAGCAAAAGAAACAGGTCTAAAAAGAGCAATTAATAAATATGAAGAATATGAGTATGGAGAGGAAAGATAAATTATAATATGTATAATTTAAATTATTAAACCTAAAATTGAATGTTTTTTCAATCTTTAATGTAATAAAAGCATTTTTTTAATGTAACTACTGGAAGATTATATAAAAATACAAAAAATTACAATAAATTTCAACGAAAAACATAAAGTGAATTTTAATGTGAAATGCAGACAGCTCTAAGAGAATAAAAAAATGACAAAATTTTAACTTAATGTTAGAAATTTGTCATTTTTTGGCGTTTGGAGGCGCCAATCGGAATCGAACCGATGATCAGAGTTTTGCAGACTCGTGCCTTACCGCTTGGCTATGGCGCCATTTTATTTTTAAAATTTTGGAGCAGGTAGCGGGAATCGGACCCGCGAATTAACCTTGGCAAGGTTACATTTTACCACTAAATTATACCTGCATTTTTTTACTCTATAAAATATATGCTTCTTTTTTTATTTTATTACTAAATGCACATTAATAATAATACCAAATTTATTGCATATTGTCAATAAGTTACTCAAAAATGAAATTTTTTTGGGGTAATCACAAATCTCTGGTTACCCCAAAATAATTTATTTTTTCTTTTTAGATACTTTCTTTTTAGTTTTTGTTTTTCTCTTTGTGGTTTCTTTTTTTATTTCTTCTGCCTCATCTGGATTCCATTTTTCGCCTTCTTTTGGTTTATTCCAAGAAATATAATCGCAAGAACTTGGATTGTTTTCGCAAATGTAATATTTTCTTCCTTTTTTTGTCTTCCTTACTTGTACTTTGCTTCCGCATTTAGGACATGGTACTTCTATTGTTTCTACTATTGGTTTTGCATTTCTACATTCTGGATATCCTGGGCATGCTAAGAATTTGCCATATCTTCCATATTTGTATACCATCATTCTACCACATTTTTCACATTTTACATCTGATACTTCATCTTCTAATTCAACATGCTCTAATTCTTTTTCTACCTTTTTTATTTCTTTTTCAAATGGTCCATAGAATTCTCGAATCATTTGTTTCCATTGTTCTTTTCCGGTTTGCTATATCATCAAATTCATTTTCTATTTTTGCAGTAAATTCTACATTGATTACATCTGTAAAGTTTTCTGTTAGTAATTTATTTACAATTTTTCCTAATTCTGTAGGTTCTAATTGCTTTTGTGATTTTTCTACATATCTTCTATCTAAAATAGTTGTAATTATTGGTGAATATGTACTTGGTCTTCCTATTTCTTTTTCTTCTAATGCTTTAACCAAACTTGCTTCTGTATATCTTGGTGGTGGCTCAGTAAAACTTTGTTTTGGCTCTAATTTCTTTAAGTTTAGTTCTTGTTTTTCTTTTAAATCTGGTAACATTCCCTCTTCTTCTTGTTCTTTGCCATCAGTTCCTTCAACATATAATGTCATAAATCCCTTAAATTTAAGATTTTGGCCATTTGCTCTAAATTGATATCCATTTGCATCAATTGTTACTGACATTGTATCATATATAGCTGTTGACATTTGACTTGCTATAAATCTGTTGTATATTAATTTATATAATTTATATTGATCTTTTGTTAAGTGTTCCTTTATGCTTTCTGGTTCTAATTCTGCATAAGTAGGTCTAATACCTTCATGTGCATCTTGTGCATCTTTGCTAGTTTTATAATATCTGTTTTCATAATAATTTTCACCATATGTTGAAACAATGTGAGTTTTTGCTGCCGCTCTTGCTTCTTCTGAGATTCTTGTAGAGTCTGTTCTCATATATGTAATTAAACCTACAGTTCCTTTTTCTGGTATTTTTACTCCTTCATATAGTCCTTGTGCAATTGACATGGTTTTCTTTAAAGTGAATCCTAATTTTCTAGATGCTTCTTGTTGCATAGTGCTAGTTGTAAATGGTGGAGCTGGATTTTTCTTTTTTTCTCCTTTTTTTACTTCTTGTATGATATATTTTGCTTTATTTAAATCTTTTAGGATTTTATTTGTTTCTTCTTCTGAATGAACTTCTATTTTCTTATTTTCTTTACCATAAAATTTGGCTTCAAATTCTTTTTTGGTTTCTTTGTCTTGCAATTTAGCATATAAATTCCAATATTCTTCTGGTTTAAAGTTTTCAATTTCTTCTTCTCTATCTACAATTAATTTTACTGCTACAGATTGAACTCTTCCGGCAGATAATCCTCTCTTTACTTTTTTCCATAAGACTGGACTCATTTTATATCCTACTATTCTATCTAAAACACGTCTTGCTTGTTGAGCATCTACTAAATTTACATCTATGTCTCTTGGCTCTTTTATTGCTTTTTGTACTGCACTTTTTGTTATTTCGTTAAATGTTACTCTTGTTATTTTATTTTTTTCTTCATCTAATATAGTGGCTAAATGCCAAGCAATTGCTTCTCCTTCACGATCAGGGTCAGTTGCTATATAAATTTTCTTTGCTTGTTTTGCATCTTTTTTTAGTGATTTTATTAAATCTCCTTTTCCCCTAATATTGATATACTCTGGCTCAAAATCATGCTCTATATCAACGCCTAATTTAGATTTTGGTAGATCTCTAATATGTCCCATAGATGCTACTACTTTTGTACTTCCACCTAAAAATCTTTTTATTGTATTTGCTTTTGCTGGTGATTCCACTATTACTAATTTATCAGCCATGTAATCCTCCTTATATTTTGCTTTATTATGTATTCTAGCCTAATTTACTACTTTTTGCAAGTATTTTAACAAAAAATTCATTTTTAAATTAAAAAAACTTTTTTTGAAAAGTCACTTAATACATCTTCTACTGCAACTGGAGTCACTTGATTGTCTTTTAAAACATTAAGAAATTCTTCTATTCTTTTTTCATCATTTGATACATATTGTATTTTCTTATCTTCTATCTTTATATTGTCTTCTATGTATTCTGTTTTAACTACATTTATTCCAAATTTTGCTTTTTCTCGTTTTGTTACATCGTCTTCATTAATTATTTTGTAGTATTCTAATTTTATAGGATGGCATATACCAGCTTCATTTAATGACTTTTGCTCCATAAATGTACTGTTAAAAAATACTTTCATAATCATCCCCCTTTTTTTATGTGCCACTTTTCAATAATACTACTATTTATTATTATTTGCAAGAAGTTTTCATCGCAAATTTTTATATATTTCTACATTTTTCGACATTTTATAATTTTAAATTACAAAACGGAACACTCACCCTTAAGTAGTGTCCCGTTTTTTCTTAATTTAACTTTTCATAATATTCGTATTTTTCTGCAATTGCTTTATCTTTTAATGTACAATATAATTCTGTTAATGTTGCTGAATTATATGGGTTAACATATAAAATGCTTAATATTCCAAAAGTTAAAACTGATAAGAAATTCCATCCAAAAAATGACATATCTAATATAAATGTTTTCCATTTATTACCCTTCATCATTTGTTTTGAAAGTTTAAATGCTTCTTTTCTTTTTATTTGAGGGTTTTCTGCCAAAATATATGGTATCATTCTATATTCATATGTTTTAATAACTCCTCCTATGATTGTCAAATACCATAAAGCAGTATAAATATTTCTTAAAAACATTATAATTGCTATATTAATCCAACTATCTTTTCGAAATACTTCTGCCATAACTCCCACTTTTGTATTATTCCCTTTTCTTGCTTTTAAAAAGTATTTTTTACCTCCTACAATTAGTGGGTCTGCTATAAATATTGTGAATGCTAAAGCAGTAACTGCGGTTACACAAAGTATGATTCCTAGTCCTATTTTATTAATATTAAATGATGTAATTGCATCCCATATTTTGAATATGTATTTTTGTGGTTTCAATGCACTATTTAAGTTTGCTTCTAATGCTTCAAATACTTTAATTTGAGTTTCATTTAATGTATTTTCTATGTTTTGCATTCCATCTCCTATTTTATATTCAAAATTAATAATATAATTAGGATCTATAGAATCTTTTTCATTCCATGAACCAATTATTGATGTTCCAAATTCTCCTGTTAATAAAGCAATTAAAAAACACACTACTACAGCTGTCCAATAATTCTTGTATATAACTTGTTTTGCCTTATCTTTTAACTCTTTTCTATTCCACATTTTTTTCTCCTTGTATACTGTTTTATATCATTATAAACTAAATCTTATTTCTTATCAAGTTTAAATTTTTACGTTTATGATTTTAGCATTTTTTTATATTTTTTGTACTCTGGCATATATTTTTCAACTAAACTCCAAAACTTTTTTGAATGGTTCATCTGCTTTATATGGCACATTTCATGTAAAACTACATATTCAATAACTTTTGCATCTTTCATTGCAAGTTTTTGGTTAATAGTAATATTCTTTTTTATAGAACAACTTCCCCATGCATATTTAATATTTTTTATTTTTACTTTATTTGGTGTTACTTTTAATAATTTTGAATATTTTTCTATACTGTTTTTTACAATCCACTGTAGTCTATTTAGGTCCTCTTGTTCTATTTTTTCTTCTACTTTTATTTGTTCTTTTTCTTTTTCTAAATTTTTATAAATCCAATTTGATTTTTTATTAATGAATTCTTTTATTTGTTCTTCTTTGAGTGTAAGAGGTGCTTTTACAATTACTTTTCCATCTTTAATATAGATATACATATTTTTAATTTTTGCTCTTATTAATTCATATTCTATAGTATTTTCCATGTTTGTAATTAACTTCTCTCTTTCAATCTTTTAATTTTAATATATTACCTACATTCATTTTTCCTGCTCTTGTTATTGAATTGTAGCCATATTTATTTTTTAATTCATCAATTACTTTATCTAATTTTTCTTGTTTTTCATTTTCTTCGTTTTTAAAAAAAGATAATTGATTTTCTCCTTCTTCTGTTAAGCCATCTACTCGTAAGCCAATTAGTCTAATTGGTGTTCCACTTTTATACATTTGTGATAATAGTTCTTTGGCTTTTTGATATATTTCTTTTGTTGTTGATGTTTCTATTAATAATTTTCCTTGATGTGATGTATCTTTAAAATCATTTGTTCTTAGTTGTACATTAACTGTATTTGCTTTCATATTGTATCTTCTTAATCTAAAAGTTACTTGCTCTGCTAATGCTAATAAAATTTCTTCGATTTTTTTTATATTTGTAATATTTTCTGGTAAGGTTACTGAATTTCCTATTCCTTTTGGTTTTTCTTCTTTATAGTTTACTTCAGAATTGTCAATTCCATTGCTATATTCCCACATCATAATTCCATGTTTGCCAAATTTTTTTTCTAAAAAATCTTTATTTGTATGTGCTAAATCTCCTATTGTTTTTATTTGCAAATTATATAATTTTGGTACTGTTTTTTTCCCTAACATGAATAATTCTGAAACTGGTAATGGCCACATTTTTTTTGGAATTTCTTCTTTATACAATGTATGTATTTTATCTGGTTTAGTAAAATCTGATGCCATTTTTGCCAGTAATTTATTGTTTGCTACTCCAATATTAACTGTAAATTTTAATTCTTCTTTAACTCTTTTGCTTATTTCTTTTGCTTTATTATATAATGTATCTTTCATAAGATATTCTGTCATATCTAAGAAACATTCATCTATACTAAATCTTTCTATTTTGTCAGTGTATTGTAAAAGTAAGTTGTAAAGATTATCTGAATATTTTTTATAGATTTTATAATCTGATGGAAAGACTTTTAGCCCTGGACATTTAATTTTTGCTTGATAGATTGTTTCTGCTGTTTTTACTCCACATTCTTTAGCTTTCATACTTTTTGCTAATACTATTCCTGATCTTTTTGATTCGTCTCCACCTATAATTGCTGGTATTTCCCTTATATCAATTTTACTTCCTTTTTTTAACATTTCAATTGCTGTCCAGCTTAAAAATGCGTTGTTAACATCTACGTGTAATATTTGTTTTTTCATAATATCACCAGTTTTATTATAGAATTTTTGTTTGTATTTGTCAAGGTTTATTTTATCTTTCTATTTTTCTTTTTTGTACTCTGTATAATATTTTTGCCATTAAATTTGCTGGAATTAATTTTGCTCCAATTCTTGCAAATTTTACATCTATTCCTGGAATAATATAAAATTTTCCTTGTTCTAATTTTTTTACTGCATATTCTGCAACTTTACTACTTTTTGCTTCTCTTAAATGAAATTTTACATTTGCAACTTTATTAAAATTAGTATCTACTGGTCCTGGACATAATATACTAATTTTTACATTGGATTTTTCCTTTTTTAATTCTTCTCTAATTCCTTCTGATATTCTTACAATATATGATTTTGTTGCATAATAGGTAGACATCAATGGTCCTCCTGGCATAAGACCTGCTATTGATGCAACATTTAAAATTTTTCCTTCTCCTTTGGCTTCCATATCTACTAAATATAATTTCATTAAAATATGATATGCTACTATGTTAGTATTTATCATATTAATTTCTTTATCTAGTGATGTTTTTGTGAAGTTTCCACAATCTCCAAATCCTGCATTATTAATTAAGATATCCACATTTTGTACCTTTTTGTGGATTTCTTTACAATTTTCTGGAATAGATAAGTCTGTTGCTAATATTTCTATATTGATTTTATTGTCTTTTTGCAATTCTTTTGCTAATTTTTCTAATTCTTCTTTGTTCCTTGCAACAATTGCTAAATCATATCCCTTTTTTGCAAATATTTTGGCAAATTCTTTACCAATTCCAGAAGATGCTCCTGTTATTAATGCTTTCATATCTTTAAATCACCTTTTAATTTCTTTTAAATTTATTTAGTATTATTCCTACAGTATGTACAATTTTTGTTGAATTATTATTTGCTATATTTTTTCCTAATGCTTTTCCTCCTACAGTTATTGCTGCAACTAATGCACTAAGTAAGAATTGTAAGTTAAAATTTAATCCGAATTGCTCTGTAATTTTTATTGATATTAATGCACTAATTGCTCCACTTAATACTCCGGCAAATGTCACCGAATTACATCTGCACAAATATTTGCTACTTTTGGAGCATTTCTAATTAGTTTTATTGAATCTTTTGAACCTTTAACTTTTTTTGTTGCTTTTGCATGAAATTCATTTTCATCAGCAACTGTTACTGCAACTCCAATAATGTCAAAAAAGATTCCTATTCCAATTACTATTATTAGAATTATTATTGCTGATATTAAATCTAAATTTGCTACTCCATTTGTTGATATATAAGAAAAAATAATAGATAATATAAAAGTTACAGTAAATACTTGTATAAACCATTTCATTTTTATTTTCTCCTTATTTCAAACAAAGTGACAGGAGAATTCCCTATCACTTTGCATTTTTTTGGTTATTAGATGGTAAAAGTCTAAGTAAATTTTACAGTTTAGGTCTGGTTGAATTTCTCTATTTCCCACTTAGCATTACTGCTAGAGTCGTTTCCGTTTAAGGGAAAAATCTATTTTGGTTGCAATAGACACCAGATCGCCACTCAAATCTGTACCTTAATCCCTAGACTTTACTTGCTATTTTTTCATAACAAACATTCTAGAAGTTTTCCTTAACATACTTTTATAACTTTATTAGTCCTTTTTGCAAAAGCAATTTCATATCTTATTTTTAAGATACTCCCAATACTTTCACTCAAGACAGGCTACTCTACGTATTTTGTGTCTTGGCACTCAACATAGGTTTCACTTAAAACTAGGTTTTAAGCCTCCGCGAAACCAGGGGTTCTCATGTATGCCATTACATAATACCCTAATTTCTTTACTCCCTGAATACACACAAAACTGGCATTTCGCGCATAAACAAGAAACTTCAACGATATGCCCTTTAGTGGATTTTTAGCCCCACCCTCATAAAGCCTGTATGACTAGAATAATGCACCATCGATATATATTATACCTTTTTTGGATAATTATTCCAAATTTAATTTTTGTTTGAAAGCTATTTTGAATTCTTGATTTTGTTTTAATTTTTCTATTTTCTTTTATTTCCTTTTATTTTCTTCCGTTTTCTTTTGTTTTCATTATATATGTTTTTTTATCTCTTTGTATATTTCTTCATGAATATCTTCAATTGTTCTTATTTGTCCATTTTCTACACATTTAACTTCATACCAATTATAATCTTTTGCTACATCACATGCTGCATTATAACTATCTATTAAATGCCCTTTGTCTCTTTCATGTATATCTTTTTTATCATTATTTGTAAATTTATTTTTTCTATTCTTCATCAATTCTAAAGATTTTTCAACTGGCATGTTTAAAAAAAATACTTCTGTGGGAATTGGTAATCCATATAAATTAAATTCAAAATCCCATAACCAGTCTAAGAATTTTTTTCTTTCTTGCTTGTTTTCTATTTTTCCTGCTTGATGTACCATGTTTGCTGTTGTATATCTGTCTGCTAAAATAATTTCTCCTTTTTCATAATATTCTTTATACCCTACTTGAAATGTTGCATATCTATCTGCTGCATAAAATGTTGATGCTATATAAGGACTTATTTTTTTTGCATCTGTTCCAAATTCTCCTGATAAATACATTTTTACTAATCCTGAACTTGGACTATCATAATTTGGAAAACTTACAACTTTATAATCTATTTTATCTTTTGTTAATCTTTCTTTTAATTGATTAAATTGTGTTTGTTTTCCACTACCATCTGTTCCATCTATTACAAATAATTTTCCCATTTTTTACTTGCTCCTTTTATTTCTTCTCTTTTTCTTTATTTTCTTCGTCTTTTTTCTCTTTTTTGCTGGCTAACATTTTATTTATTGATTTTAAAATATCGTCTGAATTTTCATCAAATTCATCTTTTACTAAATTAAACATATTCTGCCCTCCTTATTCAGTTTTTATTATACTATTTTGAAATATTAAATTCAATATTTTAATTTATAAAACTTGTTTAATATGGTTAATTTTATATTCTTCTTTTTTTATATAAACTTCTATAACATCAATACGAATTGCAATATTCTTTATTTTATTTTTATAAAGGTAATATTTAATAGCTAATTTCATGTGCTTTTGCTTGTTTTTATCAACCGCTTCTATTGGATTTCCATATGTAAAATTTGAACGAGTTTTTACTTCAATAAATACCAATTCTTTTTTATTTTGATCTTTTGCAATAATATCAATTTCACCTTGCCTACATAAGAAATTTCTTTGGATAATTTTATAATTATTCTCTTCTAAATATTGGCATACTAAATTTTCACCCCAAAGGCCTATTTCTCGTCTGAAATACATATATACCCTCCTTCAACTTTTTTAATATTTTCTTCTAGTTCTAACATAAGAAGTACATTGTTTATTTCTGCAATATTTTTATTTAATTTTTTACAAATTTCATTGGCTGTAATTGGTTTATCTGTTATTAATTCATATACATCTTGATATTTGGTATTACATATCTTTCTACTTTGTTCTTTTGGAATTTCTTTGTATTTTAAAAATGGATATTCTTTTATAATATCTTTTGTTTGTGTTACTAATTTTGCACCTTGTTTTATCAATTTATTTGTACCTACTCCATGATAATCATCAATATTATGTGGAATTGCAAAAACTAGTTTTCCTTGCTTTTTTGCAAGTTTTGCTGTAACACTTGTCCCACTTCTATAAGTTGCCTCTATTACTAGAACTCCGTATTGATAACCCACTTACTATTCGATTTCTTTCTAGGAATTTTTTTGATTCTGCTTCTTCGTATGGTTCATATTCTGTTATGATTAGCCCTTGCTTTTTTATTATTTGTTTATACAAATCTAAATTTTCTTCTGGATATATTTTCGCTAAACCACTTGGCAATACTGCTATTGTTTGTCCATTTTCCTCTAGTGCTGTTTTGTGTGCTACTGAATCTATTCCTATTGCCATACCACTTGCAATTGTAATTTGTTGATGCACTAATTCTTTTGCAAATTTTTGAGTTAATTTTATTCCATTATCTGAACAAACTCTTGAACCAACAATTGAAATAATATTATTTTTTAATAAATCTATGTTTCCCTCACAATATAGTTGCTTGGGTGGTTTTGGTATTTTTCTTAGTTGCTCTGGATATGTATTGTCCTCTATTTTTATAATTTCTAAGATTCTCACCTCTTTTATTTTTGATGCCAGTATTTTCTGTCTAAACTTCTATACTGAATTGCTTCTACTAAGTGTCTTTCTTCTATATTGGTACATTGTTCTAAATCTGCTATTGTTCTTGCAACTTTTAAAATTCTAGTATAAGCCCTTGTGCTTAATTCTAATTTATTAAATGCCATTTCTAATATTTTTTTACTTTGTGTGTTTAGTTTGCAAAATTCTTCTATTAATTTAGAAGTTAATTCTGAATTTGAATATATTCCATATTTTTCGTATCTATTTTTCTGTATATTTCTTGCATTATTTACTCTTTTTTTTATTTCTTCTGATGTTTCTATTTTTTCATTTTTTTCGAATTGCTTATATTTTATTTGATTTACTTCTACATGTATGTCAATTCTATCTAAAAGCGGTCCACTTATTCTATTTATGTATTTTTTTATTTGTTCTGGCTTACAATTACATTTTTTATCTAAACTACCATAATATCCGCATTGACATGGATTCATGCTTGCAATTAGCATAAATTTACATGGATATTTTATAGTTGTGTTTAGCCTACTAATTGTTACTTCTCTATCTTCTAATGGTATTCGTAATGATTCTAATGCACTTCGATTAAACTCTGGAAATTCATCTAAAAATAACACACCTAAATGTGATAAACTAATTTCTCCGTGGTTTTGGATTTTTTCCTCCTCCAACTAAAGATACTGATGTTATTGTGTGATGTGGAGATAAAAATGGTCTAGTGAATATATAAGGTTTTTTTTCTGAAGTTAATCCTAATATGCTATAAATTTGCGTTACTTCTAAAATTTCATCTAATGACATATCTGGTAATATCGTAACTAACCTTTTTGCTAACATTGTTTTCCCAGATCCTGGTGGTCCGTATTAAAAGGCAGTTGTGTCCGGCCAGCTGCTGCAATTTCTAATGCTCTTTTTGCATTTTCTTGACCTTTTACTTCTGAAAAATCTATGTTATATTTTTGATTATCTTCTAAGTTTATTGTATTGTCATGTTTTTCTAAAATTTCTGTTTTACCATTTAAATATTCTATTACTTCGGTTAAATTGTTTACTGGTAGTATTTTTATATCTTTTAGCAATTTTACTTCTTCTAAGTTACTTTTGGGTAAAATAACTTTTTTTATTCCATGTTTTTTGGCTTCTATGCAAATTGGTAAAATGCCATTTACTTTTTCTATATTGCCATTTAAAGATAGTTCACCTATAAATATTGTTTCGTTTAATATATTATCTAGGTTTTTGTTTTTTATATTATTACTTGCTATTAAAATTCCTACTGCTATTGGTAAATCAAATTTTGAACCTTCTTTTCTTGTGTTTGCTGGAGATAAATTTACAATTATTTTTCTACTTAAAAATTCTATATTACAATTTCTTATTGCTGTTTTTACTCTCTCTTTTGATTCTTTTACACTTGTATCTGGCAGTCCTACTATTTGAAAGTCTGGAAGTCCATTTGAAATATCTACTTGAATTGACACTAAATAACCTTCTAATCCTTGTAATGCCATACTTTTTGTAATTGCTACCATTTTTTCCTTTCTACTTATATAGCTTAAATATCTGAGGTCTTAAATATGGGGATAAAATTGGGGATAAAATGATGATTAATAAAAATATATCTTTATTGGGGATTTTTATTTTGATATAGAATTAAATTACTTGAATTTAGATTCTAATAGTTTATGACCTCAGATATTTAAACTATATAAGATTTAATATTTAAAATATTTAATTTTGGATTTAATAAGATTTTAATTTTTTACAAAATAATTTTTTGATTTAATTTTTTATTTTGATACTAATAAATGTAGTATAACTCCATTTCCATTTTTTGTCAACACTTTTTTTGGAAATTTTTGTATTTTTTTGTTTTAGTTGTTACTAGTCAGCCATAAAAAAATAAAGAATAGTTATCCACAGAATATTACAGAGTCTGTAATACTAATGTC
>CANQHU010000052.1 GCA_947623945.1 uncultured Clostridia bacterium
GCATATAAATAAAATTAAGACATTTTCACTTACAAACGAATTAAAAATTTGAGACATTTTCATTTACGAGTCACAAACTAAAAAAATAACTCGCAATAACCACTTGCAAAAACAAAAAAAATATGATAAAATACCAATGTTCAAAAAAAATTGAACTCTCTACCTACTAAAAAGGTAGGTTATAAATCCATAGGGAGGTGAAAATAATGAATAAATACGAAAGTATTATCATTGTTAATCCAAATGTAGAAGAAGAAGGTCTAAAAGCCTTAGAAGAAAAATTCACAGGATTAATCAATGAAAACGGAAAAGTAGAATCAGTAGAAAACATGGGCAAAAAGAAATTAGCATATGACATTGACAAACACAATGAAGGAACATACCTACTATTCAACTTTGAAGCAAAACCAGATTCTATCAAAGAACTAGAAAGAGTTTATAGAATCACAGACGATATAATCAAATTTATCGTAGTAAAAAAATAAAAAATCAAAATAAAGAAGGGGCCTTTATTAAAAGTAAAGAAAGGTGAGAAAAAATGAACAAAGTAATATTAATGGGAAGACTAACAAGAGATCCCGAAACAAGATACACACAAACAAACAACACACTAGTAGCTTCTTTTAGTTTAGCAGTAAATAGAAGATTTGTAAGACAAGGAGAAGAAAGACAAGCAGACTTCATAAATATAGTAGCATGGAGCAAACTAGGAGAATTTTGTAGTAAATACTTTAAGAAAGGTCAACAAGTAGGAATTATTGGAAGAATACAAACCAGAACTTGGGATGATGACCAAGGAACAAAGCACTACGTAACAGAAGTAGTAGCAGAAGAAGCATATTTTGCAGACAGTAAAAGAGATGGAGAAGCAGGTTCAAGCGACTTCGAAAACACATTTGGAAATACTGCACCTGGAAATATGGGATCAGATTTTGAAGTATCTTCTAATGATGACTTACCATTTTAGTTTATAAAAGAGGGGGAAAGAGATAAAATGGCAGACAAAAAGCAAAACAAAAAAAATAACAACAACAAAAATTATGATGAAGATTACAATCCAAGATTCAGAAAACAAAGAAAAAAAGTATGTGCATTATGCAGTGACAAAAACTTTGTTTTAGATTATAAAAATCCAGAACAATTAAAGAAATTTGTTAATGATAAAGGAAAAATCTTGCCAAGAAGAACAACAGGAGCATGCGCTAAACATCAAAGAGACATAACCACAGCTGTAAAAAGAGCAAGACATATTGCAATCTTACCATATGCACAAAACTAAATTAAATAAAAACAAAAGTCACCAATCAAAAATATAAGGTGGCTTTTTTCAATTTTTTACTTCCAAAATTATTTACAAGGCAAATCCAATATGTTATAATCAAAGAGAATAAATTAGACAAAAGAGGTGTAAAGATTGAATCAAATATTAAGTGTTGACAATACTCCAAAAATAAAACCAAAAAATCAAAAAAACATAAACAATTATCAAAGAAACAGTGGGCCAATAGAAATAAATACAATAGTAAAATTTTTCGCAATCGCCATTCTAATATTTGGAGTATTTTTAATTGGGACAGGTTCTTACTCTATGTATATGGAAGCAACATCAGGAGAATCTAAGCCAAAACCAGTTATTTATGTAGAAACAAAGCAAGAAACAGAAATATCATTAAAAATAACACACGAAAGTCCATTAGCAAAAGTAACATATCAGTGGAATGAAGATACAGAAACAGAAGTACCAACAAACGGAAAAAGAGAAGTGGAAACAACAATAGAAATACCAGAAGGAACAAACGCATTAACCGTTTATGCAGTAGACGAAAAAGGACAAGAAATAGAATACAGAAAAGTATATACCATAGACAAAGCAATTACTATAAATGTTGAGCCAAATGGAAATCAACTAAAAGTAACAGTAGAAGGAAAACATAACTTAACATACATGACATACCGCTGGGATGAAGAAGAAGAAACAAAAATAGATATAAATGATATTAAAACAGAACAAACAATAGAAATACCATTAGGACTACACACTTTAACAATAATTGCAGTAGATGAAAACAATAAAACGGAAACATATGAACAAGAAGTAAATGGAGTAGTTAAACCAAAAATAGATATAACAACAGATGATCAAGGAAACTTCCTTATGAAAGCATCAGATGAAAAAGGAATCAAAAAAGTAGAATTTATAGTAGATGAAGGAAACAAATATTTAATAGACTTAGAAAGAATATTACCTGTAGAACAAAGAAAAGAATTTGAATATCGTTTCCCAGTACACGAAGGAGAAAACAAATTAGAATTAATTGTCTATAATGAAGATAATATAACAGAGACATCTAGAGTATCAATAACAATATAAGGGGAAAACATGGAAATTAATTTAATTAATATAGCAACATACTTTATTCTATATTCATTTTTAGGATGGATAATGGAATCAATATTTAGATCAATTTGTGAAAAGAAATTAATCAACACGGGCTTTTTGCGAGGCCCGTTTTGCCCTATATATGGTATAGGTTCTATAATTATGATTGTATTTTTAAAAGACTTTGAAAAATACCCTATATCATTATTTTTCATATCTATGATTATTTTAACAGCATGGGAATATATAGTTGGAGTCATATTAGAAAAAATATTTAACACAAAATACTGGGACTATTCAGACCATAAAATTAATTTTCAAGGGCGAATTTGCTTAACAAATTCAATATGTTGGGGAGTACTTGGAGTTCTATTCATAAAATATATACATCCATTTGCAGAAAAAATAATATCACGGAATAAATGCAGAATTATTAAACTATATAGTAGCAATAGCATTTATGATATTTTTAGTAGATATGGTTACATCTATTATTAATGTAAAGAATATGAAAGTAACATTAGAAAGAATCGAAAATATAAACCAAGAAATAAAAGAGAAATTAAAAGAAATGAGACAATTGCGCAAAGAAAAAGAATCAAAATACACAACAGAAAACATACAAAAAATGATAGACACATTAAAAAAGAAAAGAAACAGAACAATTTTACATTTATACAAAAACGTATATCGTTTAAAAAAGGCCTTTCCAGCAATTAATACAAAAGAAATTACAGAAATATTAAACCAAAAAACTGCGCTAATGAAAAAAAGAATAAAAAACAAAGAAAAATAAATGGGGGAAGAAAAAATGGTACAAGATATTTATATAATTGATGATGATGATGCATCAATTGTAATTTTTAGAGAATTATTTAAAAATGACCCAGAATACAAATTTACAAGTGTAAAAACACAAGACATTGATGTTGCGCTAAAAAGCATTCCATCATTAATTGTAATCAATGAAGATGCAATAGACCGTGATGTAGTTGATCTATGTAGAAAAATAAGAAAAGATGAGAACAACACAATTACGCCAGTAATTGTAGTATCTTCAAAAGGAGAAAGAGAGCATAGATTAAGAATATTGCAAGAATCAATAGAATATTTCATAAAAAAACCAGTTGATGAACAATATTTATACCATACTGTAAAAAACTTAAGCAGATTGCTTTCAACAAACAGAAGAATGAGTGCATTAACAGGCCTACCTGGAAACGTACAAATACATGCAGAACTAAAAAAGAGAATCTTAAGAAAAGAAGAATTCTGCGTACTGTACTTAGATTTAGATAACTTTAAAGCATATAATGATGTTTATGGATTTTTAAAAGGAGATGAAATTATAGAATTTACAGCAGAAACAATTATAAAATGCGTGCATGAAAGTGGAATGGAAAACACATTTATTCGGACACATTGGAGGAGATGACTTTGTAGCACTAGTGCCAGGAAATAGTTGTGAAAAACTTTGTCAAAACATCTTAGCAAATTTTGATGCAAATGTTGGAAAATACTTTACAGACAAAGACCTTGAGAATGGTTATATAGAAGTAGCAAACAGAAAAGGAATAATAGAAAAATTCCCATTAACATCTCTATCAATAGGAGTAGTTGTTGTAGATGTAGATAGATTTAGTAACATCTTGGAAATAGGAGAAATTGGAGCACAAGTAAAACATGCCGCAAAGTCAGTAATGGGAAGCAGTTACGCAGTTGACAGAAGAAAATAAAAACTGTTATAAATTTGTAATATAAATGTAATAATAAAAAAATCCCTTGATAAATCAAGGGATTTTTTGTGATACTAATAAAATGTTGCAAATGCAACAGTCAAGTATATTTTTTATGATAAAATACAAATATCAAAAAAATAAAAAACGAGGGGGAAAATATCGATGAAAATCATAAAAAGGGATGGAACAATAACAAACTACAATCCAGAAAAAATAAGGATAGCAATACAAAAAGCAAACAATGAAGTATCACAAAAAGAAAGAGTGTCAAAAGAAAAAATAGAGGAAATCATAAAATACATAGAAGAACTTAACAAACAAAGAATATTAGTTGAAGACATTCAAGACATAATAGAACAAAAATTAATGGAATTTGACAAATATCAATTAGCAAAAAAATATATCACATATAGATACACAAGAGAATTAGTTAGAAAAGCAAACACAACAGACCAATCTATTAAAGAACTAATAGAAGGAGAAAACGAATATTGGAATAACGAAAACTCTAACAAAAATGCAAAAGTAGTAACAACACAAAGAGACTACTTAGCAGGAATAACAAGCACAGACATTACAAGAAGATTCTTACTACCAAAAGAAATTGTAGATGCACACGACAGTGGAATAATACACTTCCATGATGCAGACTATTTTGCACAAAATGCTCTTCATAACTGTGAATTAATCAACTTAGAAGACATGTTACAAAATGGAACTGTTATAAATGGGGTAATGATAGAAAAACCACATAGATTTATTACCGCAGCAACAATTGCAACACAAATAATTTTAGCAGTAACATCTTCAAGTTATGGAGGAGCAACTGTAACATTAAGTCATCTAGCTCCATTTGTAAGAGATAGTTACAAAAAATATTACGACAAATATAAAGAAAGAGGCTTAGAAGAAAAACAATGTGCAGAATTTGCAAAACAAGATACTAAAAAAGAAGTAGCAGATGGAGTTCAAACATTCAATTATCAAGTAAATTCTATGACAAACACAAACGGACAAGCACCATTTTTATCAGTTTGTATGTACTTAGGAGAAACTGAAGAATACAAAGAAGAATTAGCAATGATAATAGAAGAATTCTTAAACCAAAGAATCTTTGGGTTCAAAAATGAAAAAGGTGTATGCATAACACCAGCATTTCCAAAATTACTTTATGTATTAGAAGAAGACAACATTCATGAAAACAGCAAATATTGGTACTTAACAAAACTTGCAGCAAAATGTACAGCAAAAAGATTAGTACCAGACTACATTTCAGAAAAGAAAATGTTAGAATACAAAATTGACAAAAACGGAAATGGAAATTGTTATCCATGTATGGGATGTCGTTCTTTCCTAACACCATATGTTGATCCTAAAACAAACAAACCAAAATATTATGGAAGATTTAATCAAGGTGTAGTAACAATCAACTTAGTTGATGTTGCATTATCTTCTGGAAAAGACATGGAAACATTCTGGGAAATCTTTGAGCAAAGACTAGAACTATGCCATAAAGCATTACAAGCAAGACATGAAAGACTAAGTAAAGCAGTAAGTGATGTAGCACCAATTTTATGGCAATATGGAGCATTAGCAAGACTAAAAAAAGGAGAAAGCATTCACGAATTATTACACAATGGATATTCAACAATTTCATTAGGATATGCAGGACTTTATGAATGTGTAAAATATATGACAGGACATAGCCATACAGATAATGGAGAAGGAAAAGAATTTGGTCTAAAAGTAATGCAAAAACTAAATGACAAATGTAAAGAATGGAAAGAAAACGAAAACATAGACTACAGTGTATATGGAACACCAATTGAATCTACAACATACAAATTTGCAAAATGCTTAAAAGAAAGATTTGGAGAAATAGAAGGAATAACAGATAGAGATTATATAACAAACTCTTACCATGTACCAGTATTTGAAGAAATAGATGCATTTTCTAAACTAAAACTAGAAAGTGAATTCCAAAAACTAAGTCCAGGTGGAGCAATCTCTTATGTAGAAACACCTAATTTACAAAACAACTTAGATGCAGTAATAGAAGTAATCAAATTTATTTATGACAATATCATGTATGCAGAACTAAACACAAAATCAGACTATTGCCAAAAATGTGGATATGATGGAGAAATATTAATTGATGATGACTTAGAATGGTATTGTCCAAACTGTGGAAACAGAGACCACTCTACATTAAATGTAGCAAGAAGAACTTGCGGATATATTGGAAGTAACTTCTGGAACAAAGGAAGAACTCAAGAAATAAAAGAAAGAGTATTACATATAGACAATAAAGATGCTTAAAAAAAGTAGCAAGGAGTGAAAACAAAATGAGATATAACAAAATTAGAAAAATGGATATAGCAGATGGACCTGGAATTAGAGTATCTATATTTATGCAAGGATGCGCATTTAATTGTAAAAACTGTTTTAATCAAGAAACACATGATTTTAATGGGGGAAAAGAATTTACAGATGATACTATAAATGAAGTATTAAATTTATGTGATAATGATACGATTAAAGGATTATCAATTTTAGGTGGAGAACCATTACATCCACATAATATAGAAGGAACAACAAAACTTGCAAAAGAATTTAAAGAAAAATTCCCAAATAAAAATTTATGGATGTGGACAGGATTTTCATTTGATAAAGATTTAAAAGACAAAGAAGTGCTAAACTATGTAGATGTCTTAGTAGATGGACAGTATAAAGATGAATTACATGATCCAAAATTAAAGTGGAAAGGTTCTTCTAATCAAAGGGTTATTAATGTCCCAGAAAGTTTAAAAGAAGGAAAAATTATTATAACAGAATAAATCATAAAAAGCAAAAATAAAGAATTACAAATATAAAGTTTGTAATTCTTTTTAAATATATTCGTTTGAAAAATATGCAACTATCACATAATATTCGTTTGAAAAAGTTGCAATTATATTATTACTATGGTATAATTATCATATAAGGATGGTGATTTTATGCTACAAAGAAAAATATATCAAGAATTATTAGAATGGAAAAATAAAAAAGAAAAAATGTGTCTTATAGTAAAGGGTGCAAGACAAGTTGGAAAAACATTTATTATTGATAAATTTGCCAAAGAAAATTATGAAAATTATATTTATATGAATTTTGATGAAAATCCAGGTTATAAAGCTATTTTTGATGGGGAATTAGATGTAGAAAACCTAATAAAACAAATATCATTAAGAGTACCAAATGCAAATATTATACCAAACAAAACAATAATATTTTTAGATGAAATACAGAATTGTCCTAATGCAAGAACTGCTCTCAAATTTTTAGCATTAGATAAAAGATTTGATGTAATTGCATCTGGTTCATTACTTGGAATTAATTATAAAGAAGTAACATCTTTTCCAGTAGGGTATACTGAGCAAATAGAAATGTACTCATTAGACTTTGAAGAGTTTCTATGGGCAAATGGAGTTACACCTCAAAGCATATTAGATGTAAAAGAGTATTTTGATAAAAAAGAGGTAATACCAAAAGCAATGCATGAAAGAATGTTAAATTTATTCAAAGAGTATATTGTAGTTGGTGGTATGCCAAGAGTTGTAGATGATTTTGTACAAAACCATAATTTTGCAAATGTGTTAAAAATACAAAAAGCAATTATTAGCGATTATGAAGATGATATAGCAAAATATGCAGAAGGAAGTGAAAAGTCAAAAGCAAGAGCTTGTTTTTTATCAATTCCAAAGCATCTTTCTAAGGATTACAAGAAATTTAGATATAGCTTAGTAACTCCAAGTGGTAGTTCAAGAAAATATGCGGGGAGTTTGATGTGGTTATATGACGCAGGCATTATAAATTTTTGTTATAACTTAGAAATACCACAACTACCATTAGAAGGAAATTCTAGAAGTGATGTATTTAAGGTATATATGAGGGATACAGGATTACTAGTTGCAATGTTAGATGAAGGAACAGGAGAAGATATTATAGATGGTAATTTAGGAATATATAAAGGTGCTATATATGAAAATATAATAGCTGATATACTAGCAAAAAAAGGAAAGAAATTATATTACTTTGAATACAATTCAACTCTTGAGGTAGATTTTTTTATCAGATTTGAAAAAGTGATAACTGGAATTGAAGTAAAATCAGCAGGAAATAGCAAATCAAAGTCATTAGAAAGTGTAATGGATAAATATAATGTGACAAAAGGAATAAAATTGGCACCATCTAATTATGGAAAAAAGAATAACATAGATATTTTTCCAATTTATATGGCAATGTTTTTATAAAAATGCAGAATAAATCATAAAAAACAAAACTCCTGAATAATAAATATTAATAAATATTTATTAGTTTAGGAGTTTTTTATATGATAGTAATCCAAAAAAAGAGAATACAAATAATATTATTATGCTTAATAATTAGCATAATATCATTTGCATTTCAAATAGCCAAAGATGAAAATATTAAATTAGAAAATAAAAAGACAGAAGAAATCGAAGAAACAACAGCAACTCCAGCATCTGGAAAAACAATTATAGTAGATGCAGGGCATGGCACGCCAGATGAGGGGGATTAATAATTGGGGCTATACAGAGAAGAACACATACTTTACATGATTAAAAGATAATAATAAAATTAAAAAAGAATTGCAAATATTAAAATTTGTAATTCTTTTTTTGTATAAATTTATAAAGAATTCATTGTTAAAAAATCTTTTAATTTAATATGCTTTACTGTACTTGTTGAATAATCTATGTCATCATTTGTTATAATAATTTTTTGTGATAAATTATCTATGTTTTTAAATGCAGAAAACTCTCGTTCGTAAGCTTTATCTTCTGCTATACTATATGCAACTTGTATATAGTATTTTTTATTATCCTTTTGTGCTAAGAAATCTATTTCTTTACCATTATTATTGAATACATTAATAGAAAATCCCATATAAATTAACTCATTATATACAATATTTTCTAAGTTATGTGTTAAATCATATCTATTATCCATACATCTTATTGAGTTAAAAGCAACATCTTCATCATATATTTTTAAGTAATACAATAATTCACTTTTTGTTTTAGTTGAATATTGCTTAACCTTTTCAATGATATATGCTTCTTCTAAATAATCAAGATATTTTATAATAGTATTTATAGAACAATTTTCATGATTATCTTTAATATATTTATGAATAGATTTTGCTGATATTATTCTACTATTAGATTTAAGTACAAAATTTATTAAACTTCTAAATAAATTTTCTTTTTTTATATGATATCTATTAATTAAATCATTAATAACAATAGTATCGTCTAAATCATTTAAATATCTAATAACAGCTTCTTCTGAATTAAATTCAAATCGTTTAGGAAATCCACCCCAGATAAGATAATCAGTAACAGAGCAACTTTTGCCTAATTCCTTTGTGTATTCTAATATTTCTTTATAAACAAATGGCTTTATTTTAAATGAGACATATCTGCCACTCAATTCTTTAGTAAATTCTTTTGACAGTAATTTTGAATTTGAGCCTGTGATAAAAATTGAAGTATTATATAATCTTAATGTTTTACAAGCATCTTGCCACCCATCTAATAATTGAACTTCATCAAGAAAGATATAACATTTATCAGATTTTCTATTTTTTTCAACATATTCTATAAGAATTTCTCCATTTGAAATATTAGATAAAATTCTTTTATCTTCAAAATTTAAACTAATTATATTATCCGTTTTTTTGCTAATTTCACTTTTTACTTGCTCTAAAATAACAGATTTTCCACAACGTCTAATTCCTGTTATTATTTTTATTAAATCAGAGTCATAAAATTCTCTAATTGGATTTATATAATGTTCTCTATAAATCATAGTTATTATTCACCTCAATAATATTATACTGCAACATTTTTTAATTGTCAACAAAATATTTCAGTACAAGTGAAACATTTTTTAAAAAACGGAAAATCTTTCACTTATATAAAGATTTATAATTCTTTTTTTAAAATTGATTCGTTTGAAAAATATGCAACCACCATACAATATTTGTTTGAAAAAGTTGCAATGCAATTTATATGGCAATGTTTTTATAAAAATGCAGAATAAATCATAAAAAACAAAACTTCTGAATAATAAATATTAATAAATATTTATTAGTTTAGGAGTTTTTTATATGATAATAATTCAAAAAAAGAGAATACAAATAATAATATTATGCTTAATAATTAGCATAATATCATTTGCATTTCAAATAGCCAAAGATGAAAATATTAAATTAGAAAATAAGAAAACAGAAGAAACCGAAGAAACAACAGCAACTCCAGTATCTGGAAAAACAATTATAGTAGATGCAGGGCATGGCACGCCGGATGAAGGAGCAGAAAGTAGCAATCGGAACAACAGAAGCGCAAATAAACTTACAAATAGCATTAAAATTGCAAAATCTTTTAGAAACAAGTGGAAGCACAGTAATATTAACACGTTCAGATGAGAATGCTATTTATGATGCAAATAGCAAAACAATAAGACAGAAAAAAGTTTCAGATATTAAAAATCGAGTAAAAATAGGAAACCAAACAAGTAGCGACATTTTTGTCAGTATTCACCTAAACAAAATTCCACAAAAGCAGTATTGGGGATGGCAATGCTTTTATAAAAATAATGATGAAGCAAGTATAGATTTAGCAAAACAAATTCAGACCAATTTAAATGATGCAGTTCAAAAAGACAATAAAAGAGTAGCAATGAAATTAGATAGTGTGTATTTAATGAAACATGTAGAAATACCAATTTCAATTGTAGAATGTGGATTTTTGTCTAATCCAGAGGAAGAAAAACAGCTCTTAGATAGCAAATACCAAGACAAACTAGCTTGGGGGATTTATAATGGAATAATGGATTACTTTTATAATAAAAACAAACAAACATAGTTACTATTTAGACTTTAACTTGCTATTATAAAAAGTTCAATATATTTTTATTAATAACAAATCGGGGGGACCAGCAAATTACAGACTATTTAAAAGGCTTTATAATTATATTTTTTCATTACTTTGGTGTCGCAACTTCCATAATAAAAAATTAAATGTAAGTTGCTCCAATCGCACTTCACTTCGTTCCGTTTGGTCGCTTACGCAGTAATTCAAAATATAATTATAAAGCCTTTTTATAGTCTGTTATGTAGCTGGGAGTTATTAATAAAAATATATTGAACTTTTTTATATATAATCAAAATTAGTCGTGAACAAATTAGAAACAAAAACTATATATCAAAATATTGACATAAATCAACAATATAAAATAAAATAACCTTAATAAAAAAAACAAGAAGGGAAGGAAAAACAAATGAAGGAATTAAAGAAAAAAAACAAAGGAATAACACTAATAGCGCTAGTAATCACAATAATAGTGTTATTAATCTTAGCAGGAGTATCAATAGCAACCTTAACAGGAGATAATGGGATACTAACCAAAGCGCAGACAGCAGCAGATGTAACCAATAAAAGTACAGCAGAAGAAGAAATTCAAGTAGAAATATTGGGAAGTCTAGATAATAGTGCAGATATAAGCCTAGAAAAATTAAATGAAAATCTAAGAAAAAATCTAACAGGAGTAAAATATAAAGGGGAACCATTATCAGAAACAAATAAAATAGAAAGCTTGCCAGCGGTAGTAGAATATGATGGCTATGAAATACTAATTTCAGGAGATACAAGTGTGTCATTAGAAGATACATTAGATCCAGGAGAAGAAGCAAAAGAAACAAAAAAATACAACTATACAGATGGAGTAGATGTAGCAACGATCCCAGAAGGGTTTGTAGTATCAGAAAAAGAAGAAGAGCAAAAAATAGCAAATGGATTAGTAATAAAAAATAAAAAAGACGGAAATGAATTTGTATGGATACCATGTACAATAACCCAATACCAAAATGCAAAGAATGCAGTAAAAAGAAATGAATGGAGCCATAATGACGAATATTACAAAAATGGAGGAGGAGATGGATCAGCATGGAGTGACGACTATACAGATCAAGACATAAGTAATATAAATGCAGTATATAAAACAACAGCCATAAATGAAATAACAGCAAATTGGGAAAAAAAGCAAACAGAGGTAGCAGAAGAAAGTATAAAAAAATATGGAGGATTTTATATAGGAAGATATGAAGCCGGAATACCAAATACAGAAAAAACAAAAGAATTTTATAGAGATACAAATAGTGAAACCTTAGAATACAAAATAGATGGAGGAATAAGAGGAGCAACCACTAAAGCAGGATTAGAATCAGTACAAAGTTTAGCACCAGTAAGCAAAAAGGGAGTACAAGCATGGAACTACATAACACAACCAAATGCAAAAATAGTAGCAGAAAACATGTATAAAGCAAGTTCAGAAGAAACCAGTGTAGGAAGTTATTTAGTAGATTTACAAGCATGGAATCATATATGCGAAAATATATATGGAGCTAATGCAACTAAAACAGGAAAAAGTATAACAAATTCAAGTACATGGGGAAACTATTATGATAATAGCAGTGTATACAATGAAGAGATAGAAGGACTTTGGGCACAACATGCATGGAATAACGAATGGAAGATTGCAGAGTATTATAAGAAAGGGCCAGTAACGGCAAAGGCAGGGGAAGCAAATAATGACCTTGGAGGAACAAACAGAATAGAACTTCCAACAGGGGCAAGCGAAGACTTCAATAATTATAATATATATGATATGGCAGGAAACATGTGGGAATGGACAACAGGGCACAACATAAAAAACGAAACAATGTTCGTTGTTCCTCGTGGCCGGTAGCTTCATTGACTATGGAGCAGACCACCCAGTTGTGCGTGCAAACGGTTGCGATGTACTCACTAGCTCTGACATCCACGTTGGGTTCCGCGTCGTGCTTTATGTTAAGTAGCACTGACCACTGTTAATCAAAACTAGTTATAGCCTCAAAAAATAACCAAGGGAAGAAAAATAAAAAAGTAGAAAAGGACTACAA
>CANQHU010000053.1 GCA_947623945.1 uncultured Clostridia bacterium
CATATAAATAAAATTAAGACATTTTCACTTACAAACGAATTAAAAATTTGAGACATTTTCATTTACGAGTCACAAAAAACTTTAAAAAGTTTTCTCAAAACATTGACATCCGTAAGTAAAAATGATATAATAATCCCTGTATTTATTTCAAAAAACAAATAAAAATCAAAAAAGTTTTAAATTTTTAAGAAAAGAGGAATCAAAAATAGCAATCCGTAAGCAAAATTTTTTGTTAAGCAGGCAAAAAAGGAACTTACAAAGAAAGCTATTTGCGAGAAGGACTTTCCTTAAAATCAAATAAATTATTTCTGCTTAAATATCTATTTGAGGAGTGATTTTTTTGAAAATCAAAGAGGTAAATTACGAGAAAAGTTCTCGTAAGGATTTTGCAAAAGTTGGGGATTACATCGAAATGCCAAACCTAATCAAAGTACAAAAAGACTCATATGACTGGTTTGTAGAAGAAGGATTAGGAGAAGTATTAAAAGATATATCACCAATAGAAGACTACTCAGGAAACTTAGTTCTTGAATTTTTCGATTATTACATGGAAGACAAAACAAAATATTCAGTTGAAGAAGCCAAAGAAAGAGATGCTACATACTCTAGTAGATTACATGTAAAAGTAAGACTAATCAACCGTGAAACAGGTGAAATAAAAGAACAAGAAATCTACTTAGGAGATTTTCCATTAATGACAGACAGTGGAACATTTATCATCAATGGAGCAGAAAGAGTTGTAGTAAGTCAATTAGTTCGTTCACCAGGATGCTATTATGGAGAAGAATTTGACACAAAAACAGGAAAAAGAACTTACAATTCAACTGTAATGCCACTTCGTGGAGCATGGCTTGAATACGAAACAGATGGAAACGACATCTTCTATGTTCGTGTTGACCGTACAAGAAAAGTACCAGTAACAACACTACTTAGAGCAATTGGAGTAATTACAGATGACCAAATAAGAGAACTATTTGGAGATGAAGAAATGTTAACAGCAACAATGGCAAAAGACACAATAAAAGACCAAGATGATGCATTAATCGAAATATACAAAAAATTAAGACCAGGAGAACTTCCAACAGTAGACGCAGCTAAAAACTTATTTAATGGATTATTCTATGACAATAGAAGATATGACTTAGCAAAAGTTGGAAGATACAAATTCAATCAAAAACTAGGATTAGCAGGAAGAATAAAAGACAAAATAGCAGCAGAAAACATAGTAGACAATGAAACAGGGGAAGTATTTGTACAAGCAGGAGAAGTAATAACAGAAGAAACAGCCGAAAACATCCAAAACGCAGGAATCAACATAGTAGACATTTTAGTAGGCGAAAGAAAAGTAAGAATAATAGGAAACAGTGTAGTAAACATACACAAAGTATTACCAAAAGTAGACTTAAGCAAATTACACTTTAAAGAACTAGTAAATTACAACGTATTAAAAAACATTATAGACAACACAGACGAAAAAGATTTAGTAAAAATCATTGAAGAAAGACAAAACGAATTAATACCAAAACACATAACAACAGAAGATATGATAGCATCAATCAATTACTTATTAAATCTTTCACATGGACTAGGAGAGCCAGATGACATTGATCACTTAGCAAACCGTAGAATCCGCTGTGTAGGAGAATTACTACAAAATCAATTCAGAATAGGATTAACAAGATTAGAAAGAGTTGTTCGTGAAAGAATGACAATACAAGACTTAGATGTTGTAACACCACAAACATTAATCAACACAAAACCAATAACATCAGCAATTAGAGAATTCTTTGGAAGTTCTCAATTATCTCAATTCATGGACCAAACAAATCCACTATCTGAATTAACACATAAAAGAAGAATATCAGCATTAGGACCTGGTGGACTAACAAGAGAAAGAGCAGGGTTCGAAGTACGTGATGTTCACTATACACACTATGGAAGACTATGTCCAATTGAATCACCAGAAGGACCAAACATCGGACTAATTTCAGCACTTTCATCATTTGCAAACATCAATGAATATGGATTTATCGAAACACCATATCGTAAAGTTGACCCAAAAACACATAAATTAACAGATATAGTAGAATATATGAGTGCAGACATTGAGGACAACTACATTATTGCTCAAGCATCTGAACCAGTTGATAGCAAAGGAAAATTTGTAAATAAAAGAATTCGTGTAAGATACAGAAACGAAATTATAGAAGTTGACCAAGACAAAGTACAATATGTTGATGTATCACCAAAACAATTAGTATCAATTGCTGCAGCAATGATTCCATTCTTAGAGCATGATGATGCAAAAAGAGCATTAATGGGTGCGAACATGCAACGTCAAGCAGTTCCACTTATGATTACAGAAAGTCCAATAGTAGGAACAGGAATTGAATATAGAGCAGCAAAAGATTCAGGAATTCTAGTATTAGCAGAAGATGATGGTGTAGTTGAAAAAGTAACAGGAGATAGTATAACAGTAAAATACAAAAATGGAGCAACAATTACACACAAACTTCGTAAATTTAAAAGAACAAATGGTGGAACATGTATTAACCAAAAACCAATTGTAAAAGCAGGAGAAAAGGTTAAAAAAGGAGATGCCATAGCAGACGGACCATCAACATCAAATGGGGAAATGGCACTTGGTAAAAACGTATTAGTAGCATTTTCATCATGGGAAGGATATAACTACGAAGATGCTATCCTAATTAATGAAAAATTAGTAAAAGAAGATGTATTTACATCAATCCACATAGAAGAATATGACTGTGAATGTCGTGATACAAAACTAGGAGCAGAAGAAATCACACGTGATATACCAAACATCGGAGATGATTCTTTAAAAGACCTAGATGAAAACGGTATTATAAGAATTGGAGCAGAAGTAAGACCAGGAGATATTTTAGTTGGTAAAGTAACACCAAAAGGAGAAACAGAATTAACAGCAGAAGAAAGACTATTAAGAGCAATATTTGGTGAAAAAGCAAGAGAAGTAAGAGACACATCTTTAAGAGTACCACATGGAGAAGAAGGAACAATTGTTGATGTAAAAGTATTCACACGTGATAACTCAGATGAATTAGGACCAGGAGTTAACCAAATAATTAGATGTTATATTGCAACAAAAAGAAAAATTTCTGTAGGGGATAAAATGGCTGGACGTCATGGTAACAAAGGTGTTATCTCAAGAGTATTACCAGAAGAAGACATGCCATTTATGCCAGATGGTACACCAATAGACATCTTATTAAATCCACTTGGAGTTCCATCACGTATGAACTTAGGCCAAGTATTAGAAGTACACTTAGGAGGAGCAGCAAAAGCACTAGGATGGAAGATATCAACACCAGTATTTGATGGTGCAACAGAAAAAGATGTAAGAGAATTACTTGCACAAGCAGGAATGAATGAAGATGGAAAAACCATTCTTTATGATGGTAGAACAGGAGATCCATTTGATAAGCCAATTACAGTTGGTGTAATGTACATGTTAAAACTACATCACTTAGTAGATGACAAAATACATGCACGTTCAACTGGACCATATTCATTAGTTACACAACAACCACTTGGAGGAAAAGCTCAATTTGGTGGACAACGTTTTGGAGAAATGGAAGTTTGGGCATTGGAAGCATATGGTGCAGCATATACATTACAAGAAATGTTGACAGTAAAATCAGATGATATCGTAGGAAGAGTAAAAACATACGAATCAATAGTAAAAGGAGAAAATGTTCCAGAACCAGGAGTACCAGAAAGTTTCAAAGTATTAGTAAAAGAATTACAATCATTAGGACTAGATGTTCGTTTGTATTCTCAAGACAACCAAGAACTTGAATTAAAAGAAAACATAGAAGAAGGAATTGAATACGACCCAGAAAAAGAGAAAAAATTAATGTCAGAAGAAGAAATCTTAAGTGAAGATGAATTAGAAGATGGATATAGTAGTGAAGACTTAGACGATGACATGGCTTTAGAAGATGAGGAAGACTTAAATGATGACAGTAGTGACGAACTATTCGAAGAATTAGATGACGAAGGCGATGAACTACTATATGACAATGACTTAGCAAATGACAACCTAGACAATGATGATGATATAATTTAAGTAAAAAATGAATAAGGTGGTAGTAGTGCCTGTCCCCACTACCACCATACCGAAGGGGGAAATAAAAATAGTGGATGAATTAGATATTTTTGATAAATTAAAAATAGGTGTGGCATCTGATGAAAAAATAAGAGAATGGTCAAAGGGAGAAGTAAAAAAGCCAGAAACCATCAATTATAGAACATTAAAACCAGAAAAAGATGGTCTATTTTGTGAGAGAATATTTGGACCAACAAAAGACTGGGAATGTCACTGTGGTAAATATAAAAGAGTAAGATATAAAGGAATTGTATGTGATCGCTGTGGCGTAGAAGTAACAAAATCAAAAGTTAGACGTGAAAGAATGGGACATATCGAACTTGCAGCTCCAGTTGCACATATTTGGTACTTCAAAGGAATACCAAGCAGAATTGCATCAATATTAGATATCTCACCAAGAAATTTAGAGAGAATCATTTATTTTGCTTCTTATGTTGTAGTTGACAAAGGTGAAACATCACTTGAAAAATGTCAAGTACTAAATGAAAAAGAATACCATGAAGCAGAAGAGAGATTTGGAAAAGGTTCTTTTAAAGCAAAAATGGGAGCAGAAGCCTTAAGAGAATTGCTACAACAAGTTGACTTAGATAAACTATCACAAGAAATCAGAAAAGAACTAAAATCAGCAAGTGAACAGAAAAAACTAAAATTAGTAAAAAGATTAGACACAATAGAAGCATTTAGAATTTCTGGAAACAGACCAGAATGGATGATTATGCAAGTAATACCAGTAATTCCACCAGAATTAAGACCAATGGTACAATTAGATGGAGGTAGATTTGCAACATCTGACTTAAATGACTTATATAGAAGAGTAATCAACAGAAATAATAGATTAAAAAGACTATTAGAATTAGGAGCACCAGAAATAATTGTAAGAAATGAAAAAAGGATGCTTCAGGAATCTGTAGATGCATTAATTGACAATGGAAGAAGAGGAAGACCAGTAACAGGAGCAGGAAACAGACCTTTAAAATCATTATCAGACATGTTAAAAGGAAAACAAGGACGTTTCCGTCAAAACTTACTTGGAAAACGTGTTGACTATTCTGGACGTTCTGTTATCGTAGTAGGACCAGAACTAAAAATTTATCAATGTGGACTTCCAAAAGAAATGGCAGTTGAACTATTCAAACCATTTGTTATGAGAGAATTAGTAGGAAGAGGAATTGCACAAAATATTAAAAATGCAAAAAGAATGGTAGAAAGACTAAGACCAGAAGTATGGGGAATCTTAGAAGATGTTATTAAAGATCACCCAGTTATGCTAAACCGTGCGCCTACATTACACAGATTAGGAATTCAAAGTTTTGAACCAGTATTAGTAGAAGGAAGAGCAATTAAACTTCACCCATTAGTATGTGAAGCATTCAATGCAGACTTTGATGGAGACCAAATGGCAGTACACTTACCATTATCTCCAGAAGCTCAAGCAGAATCAAGATATTTAATGTTATCAACAAACAACTTGCTTAAGCCACAAGATGGTAAACCAGTTGCAGTACCAAGACTAGACATGATTTTAGGAAGTTATTATTTAACAATGGTTTTAGATGGAGAAAAAGGAGAAGGAAAATATTTTAAAGACCCAGAAGAAGCAATTATGGCTTTTGAAAATCACGATGTAGGTATCCATGCTAAAATTTACGTTAGAATAACAAAACAAGTTGATGGAGAATTAAAAAGCAAAAAAATCGAAACAAGTGTTGGTAGAATTATTTTTAATAAAGGAATTCCACAAGATTTAGGGTTTATTGATAGAAAAGAAGATCCATTCCAATATGAAATAGATTTTCCAGTAATGAAAAAATCAATGGGAAGCATAATAGAAAGAGTAATTAGAAAACACGGATTAGCAGAATCTGCTGAAGTAATTGATTACATCAAAGCATTAGGATTTAAATATTCTACATTAGCAGGTATTACCTTCTCTATGAGTGATGTACAAGTGCCACCAGCAAAGAAAAAGATACTAGAAGAAGCTGACCAAAAAGTAGAAAACATTAGAAAACAATATGCAAGAGGATTAATTACAGATAATGAAAGATACAATGCCGTTATAAACATATGGGAAGATGCAACTAAAAAAGTAAGTAATGCAATGGAAGACAACTTTGATGAATTAAACCCAATATATATGATGGTTAAATCAGGAGCCCGTGGAAATATCAACCAGTTAAGACAAATTGCAGGTATACGTGGATTAATGGCAAGTACAACAGGTAAAGCAGTAGAAATTCCAATAAAATCTTCATTTGCAGAAGGATTAGATGCACTAGAATACTTCATTTCAGCACATGGTGCTCGTAAAGGACTTTCAGATACAGCGTTAAGAACAGCAGACTCTGGATACTTAACAAGAAGATTAGTAGATGTATCACAAGATATAATTGTAAGAGATGAAGACTGTGGAACAGACGAAGGAATTACAGTTTATGATATCAAAGATGGAAATCAAATTATAGAAAAAATGCAGGAAAGACTACTTGGAAGATTCCCATTAGAAGATGTATTTAATCCAGAAACCAAAGAACTAATTGTAGACAAAAACACTATGATAACAGAAAACATTGCAGAAGAAATTGTAAAAGCAGGAATCGAAAAACTAAAAGTACGTTCTGTTTTAGGATGTCGTTCAAAACATGGTGTTTGTCAAAAATGTTATGGTATGGGATTAGCACGTAGAGACTTAGTATCAATAGGGGAAGCAATTGGTATTATTGCTGCACAATCTATTGGTGAACCAGGAACACAGCTTACAATGAGAACAATTCACTCAGGTGGTGTTGCAGGTGTTGCAGATATTACACAAGGTCTTCCTAGAGTTGAAGAATTATTTGAAGCTAGAAAGCCAAAAGGACTTGCAATTATTACTGAAATAGATGGTAAAGTAAAAATAAAAGAAACCAAGAAGAAAAAAGAAGTAATTGTTACTTCAAACGATGATGCAAGAAGTTATACAATACCATTTGGTTCTAAAATGAGAGTAAAAGATGGAGATATTGTAGAAGCGGGAGATCCATTAATTGAAGGTTCAATAAATCCATCAGAAATCTTAGAAATAAAAGGACCAGAAGGAGTATATGAATACCTAATTTCTGAAGTACAAAAAGTATATAGAAACCAAGGTGTTGATATCAACGATAAACACATTGAAGTAATTGGAAGACAAATGCTTAAAAAAGTTCGTGTTGAAGACAATGCAGACACAGACATGTTCCCAGGTTCTTTGATTGATATGTATGAATTCGAAGAGAAAAACGAAAAAGCAAAAGAACAAGGAAAACGTCCTGCAACAGGAAAAAGAGTATTACTTGGTATTACAAAAGCATCTCTTGCAACAGACAGTTTCTTATCAGCAGCATCTTTCCAAGAAACAACAAGAGTTCTTACAGAAGCAGCAATAAAAGGAAAAGTAGATGACTTAATTGGATTAAAAGAAAATGTTATCATTGGTAAATTAATCCCAGCAGGAACAGGAATGCAGAAATACCAAAATATTCATATTAGCACAGAACAAGAATTAGAACAAGTTGCACGGAAACCAAGAATAAGAGCCTTATAAAAGGCTCTTTTAATGTGCTTTTTTCCTTGACAAATTAAGTATTTGCTAGTAAAATATAATAGAATAAATATAAGGAGAAAAATGGATGCAAAATAATAATAGAAAAGTTTTAGACACAATCGTATCAAAAACAAAAATATATTTAGCAATAATATTTGTATTACTAGTATTTATTTGTATTGAAAATAATTATCTAATTATACCATCAATTTTAGTATTCGTTTTCATTACATTATATAGCTATTATACAAATAATAAAAGAAAAAGCGAATTATCAGAAACTTTGCAAGAACTAACTTTAACAGTAGATTCTGCTGCCAAAACTAGTTTAATAAACTCGCCATTTCCATTAATAATATTAGAAGCAAATGGAAATACAGTTTGGAGAAGTTCAAAATTTTCATCAGAATTTGCAAACATTGATATCAACAATTATATCGAAGAACTAAGTAACGAAATAAAAGATGAAATTAGTAAAAAAACAAAAAGTGGAAATCAAGACATCTTAAAACAAATGGAAATTGGCTCAAAAACATACAAAATTGTTGGAAAATATGCAAAAACCAAAAAAAATAAAAAAGACTACATGGTAATATTATATTTTATAGATGACACAGAAAATATCAAATTACAAAAAGAATACAAAGATTCCAAATCATGTGTAGCAATAATAATGGTAGATAACTACGAAGAAACCATGCAAAGACTAGAAAGTGAAGACAAGCCACAAGCAATAGCGGAAATAGATAAATATATTTATGAATGGACAAACGAAACAAATGGAGTACTAATAAAAACAGAAAAAGATAAATATATATATTTATTTGAGCAAAGATACTTAGAAAAAGTAAAAGAAGACAAATTTAGTATATTAGACAAAATCAAGGAAATTGACATGAAAGAAAATGTGCAATTTACTTTAAGTATTGCAATTTCTAACAATGGAAGTACAGACAAAGAAAAATACAAATCAGCACAAGAAGCCATGGATATAGTTTTAGGACGTGGTGGAGATCAAGCAGTAATTCGTGAAAATGATATTTACAAATTCTTTGGAGGCAGAGCAGAAGAAGTAGAAAAAAGAACAAAAGTAAAGGCAAGAGTAGTAGCCCAAGCCTTAGAAAACCTAATAAAAGAATCTAAAAAAGTAATGATAATGGGACACAAAAACCCAGACATGGACTCTGTTGGAGCAAGTTTAGGAATATATAGATTAGCAAAAATCTTAGAAAAAAATGCTTACATTGTAATGGATACAAATACTCCAAATTTAGATGCTTTTAGAGATTCAATTGAAAAAGATGAAGAATATGAAGATGTAATTATCAATAAAGAAGTTGCTTTAGAGAACATAGATGAAGGAACTTTATTAGTAGTAGTTGATACTCACAAATTGAGTTATGTAGAAGCACCAGAACTAATAGAAAAAATAGATGAAATTGTAATTATAGATCATCATAGAAGAAGTGAAGACTTTATTGAAAAAGCAACACTAACTTTCCAAGAAGTATATGCATCATCTGCTTCAGAACTAGTAACAGAACTTTTGCAATATGTAAAAGAAGAAGTAGCATTAAAAACAATAGAAGCAGAAAGCCTATATGCAGGAATTATGATGGATACAAAGAACTTTACATTTAAAACAGGGGTAAGAACATTTGAAGCAGCAGCATATTTAAGAAAATGTGGAGTAGATATTATTCGTGTAAAAAAATGGTTCCAAAGCGATTTACAAAGTTTTAATAAAATAGCAGAAATTGTAGGAAAAGCAGAAATTATTAATGATACAATAGCAATATCAACATATGAAGAACCAGCAAAAGATGTTAATGTTGTATGTGCTAAAGCAGCGGATGAATTGCTTACAATAAGTAACATAACAGCATCTTTTGTAATAGGACAATTAGACAACAAGGTATGTATTAGTGGACGTTCAATTGGAGATATAAATGTACAAATCATATTAGAAAAGTTGGGTGGCGGAGGCCATATAACACTTGCAGGTGCACAAATAGAAGGTATGTCAATTGAACAGGCAAAGCAAGAATTAATTTCAAAAATAAATGAGTATTTTTCAGAAATTGAAGGATAAAGGAGGTTTGAAAAAAAGCATATGAAAGTAATCTTAAAAGCAGATATCAAAGGAGTAGGAAAAAAAGGAGAAATAATAAATGCATCAGATGGATATGCAAGAAACTTTTTATTTCCGAAAAAATTAGCAGTAGAAGCAAACAATGAAAATATCTTAGAATTAAAAGCAAAGCAAGATGCAGTAAAATATCAAAAAGACCAAGAAAAAGAAAAAGCAAAGCAAATAGCAGAAAAATTATCAAAAATAATACTAAAAATAAAAGTAAAAGCAGGAGAAAACGGAAAAATATTTGGAGGAGTATCAGCAAAAGAAATTGCACAAGAACTAGAAAATCAGTATAAAATAGTAGTAGATAAAAAGAAAATAGACCTAAAAGAAACTATAAAAACATTAGGAATGCAAGTAGTTGAAATAAAACTTTTTGAAGGTGTAACAGGCAAACTGAAAGTAGATGTTATAACAGAATAAAAGAAGTGAGGTAGAATTATTATGGAACTAGGAAAAGTACCACCACATGATTTAGAAGCAGAACAAGCAATAATTGGAAGCATGTTAACAGATAAAGATGCTGTAATTGCAAGTATAGAAGTATTAAAAGAAACAGACTTTTATCGTGAGGACAATAGAGCCATTTATTCTGCCATTTTAAACTTATATAATCGAGCAGAGCCAGTAGATATAATCACCGTAAAAGCGGAACTAGAATCTATGGGAAAATTTGAACAAGTAGGAGGACTAGAATATTTAGCGAGTCTTCCAGAAAAAGTTCCAACAACTGCAAATGCAAGTAAATACATAAAAATAGTTGAAGAAAAATCATTATTAAGAAACTTAATACAAACAGCAAATGAAATTATTGACTCAGGTTATGACCCAACACAAGAAGTTGAAGACATTATGGAAAATGCTGAGAAAAAAATATTTAATGTAATGCAAGATAAAAACCAAAAAGGTGTTACACCAATTAAAGATGTTTTAGTTGATAGTTTTACACAATTAGAAGAATTATATAACAGAAAACAGCATGTTACAGGTGTCCCATCAGGATTTCCAGAATTAGATCAAAGAACAGCAGGATTCCAAAAATCAGATTTAATATTAATTGCAGCAAGACCAGCCATGGGAAAATCAGCATTTGCGTTAAATATCGCAACATATGCAGCAATAAAAGCAAAAGTACCAGTTGCCATATTTAGTTTAGAAATGTCAAAAGAGCAAATGGTAAATAGAATGCTATGTAGCGAAGCAATGGTAGATAGTAACAAAATAAGAACAGGGAAGTTAGAAGATGAAGACTGGGCAAAACTAGCAGGAAGCATTGGACCATTATCAGAAGCAGAAATTTATATAGATGATACACCAGGAATATCTGTTATGGAAATAAGAGCAAAATGCAGAAAATTAAAATTAGAAAAAAATATAGGAATGGTTGTAATTGACTATTTACAATTAATACAAGGAAATAACAAAAGAAATGGAAGCCGTGAACAAGAAATATCAGAAATTAGTAGATCTTTAAAAATGTTAGCAAAAGAAATAAATGTACCAGTAATAGCATTATCACAATTATCAAGAGCAGTGGAGCAAAGACAAGATCACAGACCAATGTTATCTGATTTGCGTGAATCTGGAGCAATAGAGCAAGATGCTGACATTGTAATGTTTTTATATAGGGATGACTATTACAATAAAGAATCAAATAAAAAAGACATAGCAGAGGTAATAATTGCAAAACATAGAGCAGGATCATTAGGAACAGTAGACTTATTGTGGATGGCAAGTTACACAAAATTTGGAAATTGGGAAAAAAGATTTGATGTTTAATTTTGTAAAAAAGTTGACAAATCTTAATTTATGTTATATTATAGGAAAGGGAGCGAATTATATTTTTATAATCGTTCTTTTTTTATCAAATTTATATCAAAAGAGTTTTTTCTAAAATTTTAGGTCTATAGAAAAAATCAATGTAAAGTGTAAAAATAATTAGAATTAATTAGGAAAGTAGGTGAAAAACATTCGATTTACTATTTAGTCAAAATTGACAAACAAATCAAATTAAGTTAAACTAAAATTAGGAAAGGAGAGTAGCATGCAAGCATTTACGTTTTTTGATTATTTATACTACAATGCATTTTTTGATAAACTGGGATCTGTATTGGTATTAAATGACGATAGTGAAGAATATATATATGAAAATAATAAAATACAATATCCACATGATAAACTTTTCAAAAAAGTTTTAGATAATAAAAAAGAAATAGTATATTTTTTAAACAAAGAATTAAACTTAGAAAATACCCCAAATGCATTACAAGAAAAAGATATTGAAAAGTATAATAGAGAATTTATAACCAGAAATTTTTATAAATTAGAATCTGATATTGTATACAAAATAAAAGACAAAAATATATTTTTCCTAATTGAACATCAATCTAAAATTAATACTTTAATGGCATATAGAATATTAAAATATAGTATGGCAATTATGGATAGTGCAATAAACTTAGAAAAAATTAGAAGAAAAGATTATAAGTTACCCAAAATTTACTCATTTGTTATTTACACAGGAAAGCAAAAATGGAATATTAATAATAATTTAGAAAGTATGCAAGAAAGACTAGAAGGTGTTCCACCAGAAGAAATAACATATTTTAGAACAGTTGATGTCAATAATTTTAGTAAACAAGAATTACTAGAAGAAAAAAGTTTATTATCAAAAATTATGTTATTGGAAAAGGTAAGAAATACAGATGATATGGGAAATTACATAAAAGAAATTTTAAATTTAGATTTAAAAAAGGAAGACAGATATTTTTTAGAACTAATTATAAAATATATTTTTAAAGATCAAATAAGTGATAGTCAATTAAAAGAAATTATGAAAAAATTTAATGAGGAAAAGGAGAGTGAAAAGAGTATGTTTGAAGAAGTAGCAGAACAATGGTATCAAAAGTATGTTGCAGCACCATTAAAAATGGTTAAAGATGCTCAAGATGAATTTGCGAGATCTCAAGATGAATTTGCGAGATCTCAAGATGAATTTGCGAGATCTCAAGATGAATTTGCGAGATCCAAAAATGAATTTGAGAGATCTCAAGATGAGTTTGAAAAATCTCAAAATAAATTAAAAAAAGAGAGAGAAGAATTTGAGAAATCCAAAGGTGAATTTGAGAAATCCAAAGGTGAATTTGAGAAATCCAAAGGTGAATTTGAGAAATC
>CANQHU010000054.1 GCA_947623945.1 uncultured Clostridia bacterium
CGGTGACTGGATATGACAATAATGTGAATAATTTTCAGTTTGCTAATATTTCATTATCAAAAACGTGTTTTCCGGGTGCCAAAATAGGAGGATGGTATATAGGAGGACAGTTTAGTGTTTATATTTCATGAAAAAACAATTCTACACCGGTATCCCTGCACTATCCTACAACACCCCATTCATATTCGTGCTAGGGAACCGCTCAATCGGAAAGTCCTTTTACTGGACTAAGAGGGTGTTACAAAACTTCAAAGACAGGGGCGAACAGTTCATCTACATGCGCCGCTACAATCAAGACCTTAAGAAAGTAGCCGGAACCGCATTCAACGAGGTCTTGAACACCGCACCAACCTTACAAGACATGGACTTCACCATGGACGGCAAAGGAAGCGAGGGTACCCGTTACTACATCGACGGTAGGTTAGCAGGAATCACAGTCCCTCTGTCAGGAGCATTGCGCTACAAGTCAATGTCACTGCCAAGCGTGACAACCATCCTATTCGATGAGTTCATTCCAGAGGATAACGTCTACCTTCCCACAGAGGTAGGAAACGCATTATCATTCTACCAGACCATTGCCCGAGGAAACGGTCTTGCTATCCGGCAGAACTGCCGCTTCGTATTCCTCGCCAATACCGTAACCATGAACAATCCCTACTTCCGCGAATTACACATACGGGAGAAGGTAAACCCGATGGCTAAATTTACGGTAGACCCAGACCGGGCGTGGGTAGTGGAAATATCACACAACGAGCAGATAGCTGACGAAATAGCTTCTACGCCATTTGGCAAGATGATTAGCAAAACTAAATACGGAGACTTCGCTCTTAAGAATCAGTTCTATCTGGATGATGAAACATTTATCCAGAAACCTACTGGCAGATCAAGGTATTACTGTACGCTTAAGTGGATGTCTGGTGACTATGGAGTGTATGAGTATTATGACGAAGGTTTAATCTATATCTCCCACAAGGTAGATAAGGGTTGCCAGAAGGTACTCGCACTTACAACAACAGACCATGCACCAAATTTATTGTTACTGTATAAGAACAGGGGAACACCTATCATTCAGTATTTTAAGCACGCGTTTGATAACGCACTTGTTAGGTTTGACAATGCTGATTGTAAGTACATGTTCTTAGAGTTCATGCAGTACACGATTGAGACAATCACATAGTATACATGGAATGTATTACGTAATGGTCTTGACAATTACAACTGAATATGTTATAATAAAAGAAAAGGAGTGAAACACTACTTATGAATAACCCTAATGTTGAAATGCCTGATTACAAGAAACTTCCTGCTTATGTTGCACATTCTGATGGCAATCAGACAGATGAGTTTGTCATCATCACAGGCGAGGGCGAGACCCTGACAATTAAGAAGGAAACTGATACCATTAAGGTGAATGATGTTGAATACTACAACAAATCATGGGTTGACGCGAAAGTTGCGGAACTGGAAGGTAAGATTCAGCAGAACACCTCGAACATTGCCAGTAATACCTCTTCCATCAGTTCACTTAGCAGTCGCGTCAGTTCACTGGAGGGGAGAGTATCTTAATGAACATGCAGGATATAACTCAGCTTATTGGGACAGTAGGATTCCCGATTGTGGCTTGTGCCGCACTCTTTTGGGAAAATCACAAGTCCGAGGAACGGCACACGCAGGAATCGCTTAGCCGTGACGAAGCCATTAACAACAACACCAAAGCAATCACGGAGCTGACATTATGGTTAAGGACTACGCTCTCAAACGACCAGAAATCGGAATAACGTATAAACAACATTATGGAAATTATACAGACACGACGGTTCTGGCACAGTCAGGTCGGCATGGTTTTAGTGAAGAAGAGGACACGAATGTAGCGGAAGGCGTGCAGGAACTGGATACCAACCCGTTATATAGCGTGTCAGACTACGAGCCGGTAACGGTAGTATTGCCCATGCCGAACCCTTTAATCTCGTCTTATGCGACCCCCGATGATTCTGCCGAACAAACTTGATTCATGTCACCGGGGAACCGGGAATCCAGTTAGCGCGGGCTGACTACCCGATTTCGGAGACAACGGGACGGACTAGACCATAAGAAAAACACCCTGTCACATAAGAGATGGCAGGGTGTTTTATTGCATTACTGATTGAATGAATCAATCAGGTAGATGATACTTAAAATAAACATTCCTGCGAGACATATCCCGCCCACAATAATATCCATTATGGTTTAATATACATCTTATCGTAGGAGATTATCTCGCCTGTAATCTCATATTTGATGTTCAACGGCACGCAGAGATAGCCTTCCTTATCAAAGAAATACTCCTTTCCATTGATTTCGTAGAATCCATTGCGATAGTAATCGCCATTTTCATCACCGGTAGAGTACCACCAGCGGTTTCCGTCAACCTTCCATCCGGGTGTGCGCCCTTGCGATTTTGTGTCGACGTACGGCGGACGCATAGCGCACTTCCATACAGTGTGGTTCTGGTAAGTCCTCATCCCGACAGGATAATTGATCGTCCATGCTTCGATAGTATTGATAGGAAATGGGTTACTCGCACTTGTCTGCCAGACGATTCCAACATGCCCCTGCTTCCAGAGAATGTCGCCGGGTTGCAATTCCTCCCATGGGACATCTTGCATAGTGCCATTATCGTGAAACTCTTTGAATTGGTAGGAACCATAATCGCCGATACCTAGAGCACGGCACACCAGACCGGAACAGTCGATAGCATTCTCACCGATGAACTTAACTGCTTTATCATAGTATGAATCAGTGAACACCTGCGAGTTTTCGGCGGCCAGTCTCTGGATAACTGCTTTCGTGACAGGATTGTCATTGTACTTATAGCCATAGATATAGTGCCATCCCATACACTCCTTTGCGCGTTTGATTGCCTGTTCTCTTGTTACTTTAATTGTTACTGTCATAGTGGCTTGTCCCTTTCATTTGTTGTGTCGTCTACAAAAAGAATCTCACCGTCATGAATTATCATATACCGGAACCGATTCACACTACCCTTTGCCAGTGAGTAGAGAGACATCAAGTCCTCGATTGTAGTTATGTTCACGGCGGTGTGAGTAAGACCGGTTTCCCGGTCAAACTCAATGTCCGTTTGCATGTTGTTAAATATCATTGGATAGGTCTTGTCAAGGTTCTGGTTCTTAATTGTCAACCACACGCCTGTCAACTCCCATCTTTGCGGTCATAAATTCACGCCTTAATTGCTCCTGCCTTGCTAGCATACCAAACATAGTGAGAATCCACATATACAGCTGTTCGCGGTCGTATCTAGTACCTTCTGAGTCAGTTACTTCAAACGGTACGGCGTCCTTTGGATTCATGTATAATTGCGTGTTATCCTGAATGTTTGTAATGCAAACCGTTTCCAAGGCACCTGCTGCTGTCATTACATAGTGCTTGTGTAATGTAACAAACTCCATGCAACACTGTTTGAAATTGTAGTTCAATTCTTTTCTTTTGATTCTTTCGTCGTTGGTCATTATCCTCTCCTATACGCTTTCATGAGCGAATACTTCTTTGTGTACTGCCAATTACCGTAGAACATAGCTTCTGCGTCTGATATGTCACCGGGGGAACCGTCAGGGAACGGAGCGTTCTGTGGGCCAGATGGTACGCTACCTCCACCTGTAAATCCGAATGTAAGCCAGTCATCCTCTTCATCGTCATACGTTCCACTGAACGACTCAGAGTATTTCGTGTACCCCATGAAGTTCAGGTTTGTGCTAGTTATTCGGCTACCGTGGTTATTTTCAGTTCGTCTCCATCTCCCTGTATACAGTTCGGCAAGCTGATTATTACCGATGTATAATGCTACATGCCCCTGATAGGTTCCGGCAGATTGACTACCCTGCCATCTTACCAGAACGTCACCCGGTTGTATGCCCGGAAACACCTCAGATATGGTTGAACCGTTTGGGTTGCGGTTTTCGTACGCCGCTCCAAAGAGACCACTCATGTTCCATGTGCTTGAATTGTAGTGGCTTCCCAGTCCCCATGCCCATGAGATAAACCCGGAACAGTCGGACGGTCTGCCATAAGCACTCTGCGGTTCGCTGTCTATGCTTGTGCAGTTTGCGTAATGGTTTGGGTACCCGCCCCACACATAATAGCAGTCATTAAAGATGTCCATTGCCCGCGCCACAACCTGCGAGCGTGTTAAATGTACTTGTGCCATCTTATTTCAAGGTGAAGTCCCCGTCGTAAAGTATCGTACCTCCGTCGATTATTTTAGCCTTTAATGCTCCCGGAATGTGGAGTCCGGCTGCGAAGTCCGTTATTTCACGATGGTGCTTAACAAAATTCTGCTCGCGCTCCGTAATTTCCAGTTTCTCTATGTCCTCCGCCGTATACTCCATATCTTCCAGTGAACGTATGAAATGCTCTTTACATCTGGCAGACATTCCGGAACAGGTGATGTTCCATTCGTGGTACGGAATCTTCTCTCCATCGACCTCAACCTCTATAACCTCACCGTCCTTTTCTACTAATTCTTCGATATAAGTTTTCTGTCGCACAAAGAGACCCCTTGCCCAAGCTGATTCAATTTTCCATGCTCCATATTTTGAGTGATGTATCTCTACGTCAATTAAATCATCCTCGGTGCAGTTATCTAGGTGCATAGAGTCCGTATCAGCATAGGCGAACCCTCCCTTATTTGAACCATGATAATTTGCGATTGCGTGACGTATTGTCCAGTTCTTTGCATAACTAGTGATGGCCGCTCCATCTGCGATATACCCCGGTTCCTTGTCCTGTGCTTCAATGATTTTAAATGATAATTTGCGGTTCTCTTCATCCTCAAAAGCTAATTTAAAGTCAGAGTCTGGTGTTGCCGCAAGTTTGCCATACAGATTATTGGAGAACAGCTTAGCCAAGGTTCTTTGTGCTCCTGTTGATGTCTCTTTAATCTGACGGTATTTGGCTAGGTAGTCATCGAACAATCCTGATTGTGCTTCAAACCACATTCCATGGAGGATACGCAGGTCTGTTAAATCGTAGGTGTCTAGCATTAAATGGTAGTCAGTGCAGGATAAATGCAGAGTTACTAAGTCTGTGTGCAAATTGCCTTCCTTGTCAGTCAGTTCCTTATAAGGTTTGCCTTTGTAGTTTGGGTAGCTGCTTGTAAGGTTCTCTTTGCTTGAGTAGTACATGTTGTTTCTAATATGTATCCAAGGCAACGCCCCTTCCTTTAGTTTAAATCTACACTTAACGGTTACATAATAGTAGTATCCATACCATTGACCTTTCAGTTCTTTTGGGTGAAGGTAGCCGTCATCAATATCCTCGGGGATATAGTTACCAAACCATGGGTGTGGTTCGCCTGTTGGATATATATTGCCTGACCAACTGCCCATTACATAAGGATACAGACTGTTTACGTCGCAGGTTATGCCGTTTTCCAACACCCTTCCGGCTTTCCCTTTCACCGCATAACACCACGCTCCCGCGTAACACTTACGGATATACTCACCTACATTCAGAGCATTATATCTGTCAGGATTTAGCTCCACTTTGTAGAGATTAGGGAACAGACTCTTGTAAAGGTATTTCGGATAACCGCGCTTAAACTCTTCCATGCAACATGACCCTATTGTAAGTTTGGTGTGGCCTTGATTATAGCATACTTCCAAGGCTTCTTTAAGCACATACAGGTCTCCCTTAAAATACTCCATTTCGTTGGGCTTCACAGGACAATCAGGGTATCGCATTCCCTTATATTGCATGTCCAGCTTCTGGTGCTTCGTCCGAAAGTCTTTTGCCAGTTTGCGTAGTGCCATTGGCAATAGCTTAAAGCTGTCCCGAAACTCAATATGGCAGTTACGATATTTCAGAGTGATACGGTACCACTGCCCCATATCGTTGATGGAGTATGTGAATGACTTGTGCGGCATGTCGCGTGGTTTTAAGAACCGGTTTGTCTCTTCGTCGTATGCCTGTTTCCAGTCGGTACGTCTGATAAGGTAGTCTAGGATAAAACTGCCATCAAACTTAAGGTTGTGGAAATACATGACTACATGGTGCCCTAAGTGGCATATGGTGTCTATAAATGTTCTGATGTTCCCACACACGAAAGGCTCTTCGGTATAGAGTTCTACAAAACCTGCTAACCATACCGCCGTGGTTGTCTGGCCGGGGTAAGTAACCGTCTCAAAATCTGCGGCATATACCTTTGTCGGTATCGTCTGTTTACCGGCCATTTTGCATTTCTCCTATACATGATTTTACCTTCTCTTCATCCTTCTCCTAGCATTTATCAAGTCCTTATTCCTTTCATAATAACGCCTTTGCCGCTCATAAGATGGGTTATACTCATGCTTGCGTTGCTCACGTATTTGTGACTGTACACTTATATTCTCATTAAGTGTAATAACAGCGTTCTCGAATGCTTCTAACCTAGACCTAGGGAACGAGTCTGGAATCAACTGTTGTATTTCCGAATTTACCTTTGACATGAACTGTCGGCTTGATAATTCGTCATACTGTTCAGCCCTTGTTATATTAGCGCCGGTGTCTCTGACTCTGGCTATTGCTTCATCAACAAGTCTTTTTCCGACTAAATTCGTTAATTCATCTAACCACTGCTTGAATATTTCTTCGGTGGGGAATCCACTTATCTCTGATTCAAAATTGTCAAGTGCAGGATAGTATTCTTCCGGTTCTTCCCACTCGCTCGGTTCTTCCGCCGTCTCCCACTCAGGCTCTGGAACATATTGTCTCAGGTCTTTGTAGGACTTAAGACTTAACAGGGCTTCAAACAGTTCTGCGGTGTTTTGTGTATCTACACCCATACTGTCGAGTGCTGTCATGAAATCCCGGTATGTTAAGCGGTCTTTTGGCGTTGCTTTCTTATTCCAGTAAGCTATCTTACTGTAAGCACGCTGTTTCAGGCGTTGTAAGGTTACGTTTTCATTATAGTTTTTTGCCATAATATTCACTCTGCGTGAGAAGAATGATACGGTGTATCATTCTCCGTAAAAGTGATAGCCGGGCCTGTATAAGCCCGGCTATGTGAAAAACAGACCGATTTTTAAAAAGCTATTGTATTAGATTATAATAATTTTGCTGTTAAGAACTGACGGCCTGCGAAGTTTTTGGAATCTCTTCCGTAGACCTGTAAAATGATTCCCTCATCGGAAATGCTGATACCATCATCTGCGAGTTCGTCCGCAATTTCGCTGATACGGTTTGCGAGCGTTTCGCTCCCGGAATAGTATTTCGTCCCATCCTTGTCCATGTACACATACACGGTATAGTCCTTATGTTCCGCTTTTTCGTTATGTACTTCAACGGTTGCGGTAAAGTCTATCGAGATGTCCACATGCCCGGCACTGGATACCAATTCGTTCAGGTTCGTGCCATCGGTCAGGTCTTTCAACTGAATCCTTTCCTTCGCTGTCAATTCTTTTGAAGAATCCACTACTTCGCTCTTATACGTTTTCTCTGCCATTTTTAGTTACTCCTTTCTTATTCCTCTTCTTTTTCTGGTTTCTGCTGACTCGGGAACCGGGTGACAGGTACTGCGATTTCCATGAACTGCTCAATCGTAATGCCAAGAGTTTGCTCATTCTGCTCGCACGCGATAATCTGGATGAACTTCTGGTTGTCATCAAGGTGTGCCTTGACTGCGCGTTCCTTAGCTTCATCCGACTTGTACGCCTTGTGCGGGATGATTACCTGTACTTCCTCCGTGTTCTTCTTTTCCGTGTCAAATACCAAAGCAGTAAAGACATCAGAAAACACCGTCCTTGTTACCATTTTAGCCATCTCTTCTGTTCTCCTTTCGTTTTTCTTGTTTGTTTTTGTTTTCCCTTTGTATTGAATAAAAGAGAGATGAACGGGCTACCCGATTTTCCGGGTAAATCTGTTGCCGGGTGTTGCTCCCGCGAGTAAGTCATGCTTAACAACAGACCAGTGGAGAATTATAATGTAATTAGGGAGAAATACCATGGTCAAACAGCCGTACTTACTGCTGACTATTATAGTATACAAAAAACTTGTAAACAGGGTATGAACAAATTCTTACGAAAATCTTAATTAGCACCAAAGATATAAACTATTATCGAGCAAATGATAAGCATTATGCCGCCGACTAATAACCCACATGCGACTGCTAACTCTAAATGCGTTACGTCCATTAAATGTTATGCTCCCTTCTCATGTTTTGATTCAGGTCTTTGATTAAATAACGATGACCATTGGCCAGTATTTTCGTCTGGTTTGTGTATACGTTTACACGCCTGAGATTGATTTCTGTCATCCGGTCGCCCTCTAAGTATTGACGAATCTGTAAATGCACGACTTCCGGTGAGAATGTTATGTTCATCAGGTTCTTTAATTCGCGTACAGTAAAAAGTTCATCTCCGTGGATTCTGTACGTTGATCGTGGTTTATAAAATACAGCGTCCTCTAGGGCTTTATAAAAGATCATTTGATTTACTCCTATTCTTGTCGTCATATTTTGATATTAAGTAAGTTTTGAACATCGGTGTTAATTGCGTTTTTATCGCTTTCCAGTTATTCATTTCACATGGACAGACGATGGAGAAGTTTTCATTCTCGATTAAATCTAAGAACGTTTCTGCGTCTATGCGTGAATCCTTAGCATAGTAAACGATTTCGTCATTATCTAATACTACGATAGTTCCATAGTTAAAATTGTATTTCGTATTAGTCACCCCATTCTTCGATAAATTTACGGCTTGTTAAGTCTTTGACTAGGCCAGTGTATAAAATATATAAATAATTGCCTATGATGTCAAATACAATACAATGGTCATACATGTTATTTTCCATCCATGCACTGGATATAGAGTCACCTTTATTTAACATTGTCGGCCAATAGGCGTCTTGTCCTTTCGTGAAGACTATTATCATGTAACAACAATTAAAATTATTCATTGTATTACCCCTTTCGTATCGTAAAATGTGAAATACTCTGATTCATCCGGCGCGTATTTCGCGTATTTCGCGTATTTCCCAAAATTGGTTATAGGTAAATCTATGTCTACCGAATCATATTTTGATAGCACTGTTTCCACTATTTTGTCAGGGTATCGACCATTCTTCTTAAATGACATCGACCAATCCTTTTCTATGTGGAATGTTAGGTTGTAATTTGCTTTATACATTGTGCTCCTTTCTTTTACGTCGACCAACCGCCCACCAACCGGAAACGCGTCACTGGCGCGTTGTCCGGTATGCTTCGCAAAACGCCGACCATATACAAGACGCCGACCATTAATAGGATTTTTTAAGAATTTTATGACTATTGCGTGAATTTTCAGAATATTCTGACTATTGGGAAGGCTGCCCGTGGAGTTTTCAGACTTCTCCACGGGCTTAACCTTAACACCTACACGGCGAACCTACACCCGAAAGACCTAAATGTCTTATGTACAGAGATGGAACACTTCTCAAATCGGACTAGGGTTTTAATTTCAGGAGCGTATTGCGACTGAATTGTTATTGAAATAACGTCTTTTTTTGCGGCGATTGCGTCCGCTAGAATCCGAAATTTGCACTTAAGTTCATCAGGCGTGTATAACTCATTGCAAACGGTGTACTTGCTATCATTGCAAGCCTTGTAATATGTCATCGTATAGCATCCCTGCCTTTCCCTTTTTTCCACTCCTCATAAAGTTCATAAAGTATTGCTTGCTTACTTGCGCGGGTTTTGTCCGTCGTCTTGTGATTGATTAGGTCAAAAGCGCGGTCGGACATGTGCTTGATAAAATACCATTTAATGACTTCTGATAGTAAGATTGCGGTCGCCCATAGTAAGCATACAATTACAATGAGGATAACCAATATAGTATCTATTCTATCGCTTGAGTCCGCATATATTTGTGCGGTCCGCGCGTCACGATATGCTTGTAACTCACTCATTTTATTATGACTCCTATTGGGCTAAAACCATAAAGGCTATCAAGTTCCCCGTTGCGATAGTACAATTTATCATCTACATATAGATAATCATCCATACCGCAAGAAAAATATTTGATTGCTTTTGTTATGTGTTGCGAAGTTGTGACGGAATATCGTCCACGGGAGTATGTAACCGTATTGCCAAAACATATTACCATTTTTGCGACTATGGTATTGTAAGACCTAATATAAATTCCTGAATCTGTTTTACTGTAATAGCAAGGCCCGGATTGGTTTGGTAGTTTACGCCATGTTAAACCAGTTACTTCCGGCATTTCCTCCCATGTGTCTTGTAATTCCGACACAATTCTAGTTAATTCGGTAGGAAAACCTACCATAGTTTCATGGTTGTAAGCGCGTCTTATTGTGATCATAGTTTTCTCCTTTCGTTTTGTTTTGATAATGCGCTTGTTACGGCATGCGGGTAAGTTTATTATTACTTCCAAATTTCCTTTACACCTGCGGAAATTATACGGTTTACTAGGTCTTGTGCGTAGTCTATATCTTGTTGAGTATATGATTCTTTGAGTCTGTATTCATAATGCTTTTTTCCGTCCTCATCTTCTGTGGTGTAGGACTCTAAAAACATTGAGTTCCACGGCATTGTGTCAACGTCTGTACTAACTTTTGACATTAAACTAGCGAATAGTTCATCCTGTAAACTACGGTTTATTTCAAACTGTTTTTTAGTCATTCCAGTACGCCTTCCTCTTCTTCATTTTCCGTGCTATCCTCTTCTTCGGTTTCCGCGCTATCACAAATGCTTGCCATGTTTAAAAAATCTTCCAAATCCAATGCGAACTTGAGCGTTTTAGTGCCTTTGTTTTGATAATCTACCATTTTTAACCCATGGCGTTTTGCATATTTAGCGGGTGTATCATCTTCGTATAACTCACAAATATGCGTTTCCAATGATTTGATTATCGGGTTGTAGCATACGATTTCAACGGTTTTTTGAGTTACTGTACGGGTGATTTTTTTCATGATATTATTCTCCTATTCTTAATAAATAATTGATTATACCCGCATACCCTAATAAGCGCATTATCATGTGTCTATATTAAATTGTCAATGTGCTAACGGTTTTTCCGCTCACCCTCTTTCGTTTTGGATTAATACCAGTTCGGGAGGGTTGCACTCCCGAACCCGCTTTGACGGATACCGGTTTAATAATGTGCGTTTACATCATATTCATAAGTACATTTAATTATAACTGTCATTGAGTCAAAATCAATATTGATTCCGGTTACATAATAGCTTTCCAGTGATTCTGCGGGTATGTATTCCCCCTCAAATTCTAGTTTATACGCGTATTCTGTTATGATATTGTCTTTTAGCACTGATTCCATATCGCTTTTTAAAGCTATTTCGTGGCCGTATCCGGCAAAACAAAATTCATAATTAGCTTTAGTTTCCATTGGATATGGATAACATACATCCAGTTTAATGTTGTTAAAGTTATAGATTTTGTAATTGTAATATAAGTCTTGTAAGTTCATTATAAACTCCTTCCTTTTAATAAGTGCTATATGAAATTTTTTCGGGATACTTTCCCTTAATGCTATCTTACCACATCTTAAGGATGATTGCAATAGTTTTCTTTAATTTTATATTATCAACGTTTTGGTATTGTTATATGTCAACTATATATTACATTTTAACCCGCTCCGATAGACGCGTTATTAGTAATGATTCCTATTAGTGATAATTGCATGTATTATCATTTTATTGTGCATATTATCATATAATGGCTTGCCTATCATTATGTTGATATTATCATTTTCATGTACATATTATCATATAATGGGCTTGCCTATCATTATGTTGATATTAGCATTTTCATGTACATATTATCATATAATGGGCTTGCCTATCATTATGTTGATATTAGCATTTACTGGATTATTATCCGGACGCCGCGCCCGCGCTTGTCAATTTTCGGATAATGGTAAGTTAAGGTTAAGTGTTATCCGCGTGTTAAGGTTAGCCGATTGGGGGTACTAAATAGTAGGGGGGTTTTTCCGCATGGTAATACAGAG
>CANQHU010000055.1 GCA_947623945.1 uncultured Clostridia bacterium
TTATTGTGAAACATAGCTAATTTGCTGCTTTTTTAGTTTGAGAATATATGTATGTTTTAATTTGCAAATCTACACTTAAGTGAATTACAATTAAATAACTTAGGAGAATATGGAATAGGAGAAATACCAGAGAGTGTAAGTGAAATAACAGAATTGAATAATTTGTATATTGTAGATGAGAATGATAATGTTTCATATGTATTAGATGGAAAAATATATGGAACAGTAGAATTAGCAAAAGATATAGAACCGGAAGAAAGTGAAGAGGATAAAGAACTATCAAGATTTTTTACATTTAATGAAGAAACAGGAGCAATAACGGGAATAGTAGAGAATACAACAAAAGATGCAAATGGAATAGGATGGTATTATGATGGAGATAATCCACAAACTGCAAATAAAATATTTTCATATAAAAAAGATACATTAACAATACCAAAGACAATAAATGGAAAAGCAGTAACGTCGATAACACAGAAAGGAATAGCAGAAGACCCAAATTCGGATTTTTCAGGAAATTCAGAAACAACAATACATCTAATAATACCAGAAGGAATAACATCAATAGATGGAGGAACATTTGCAAGTTGTGACTGGATAAATGAAGTAACGTTACCAAGCACATTAGAAAGAATAGAAGATAATACATTTGGAAATTGTAAAAATTTGAAAAAAGTTAATTTTTCTTCAGAAAATAAAATAACTTATATAGGTGAGGGTGCTTTTAAACACAATTGTTTTGAAGAAATAAATATACCAGAAAGTGTGACAGAATTGGGGAGGAAGTGTTTTAGTAACTCTAAATTATTAAATAGTATAAAATTGTCTGCCGTTTTAGTGGGGGATGGAGCATTTCAATACTGCGAACAGTTAACAGATGTACAGTTTAATCCAACTGTTAGAACAATTGATGCTCATGCGTTTGGGGCCTGTACCAATTTGCACAACGTAATTTTAAATGAAGGATTGACAAGAATAGAGAGCTTCGTATTTGAATTCTGTAATAACTTAAAAGAAATCAGAATTCCTTTAAGTGTAGAGTACATTAGAGAGGGACATAAAAACTTTGAAGGTGCTTTTACAGACTGTAGGAATTTAGAAAAAATAATTTTAAAAGAAGGCACATCATTAGTAGTACCAGAGAACAAATGGGGAGCAACAAATGCACAAATAATATATGAATAATAAAAATAAGCGGAATTAAAAAATTTTAAGCAAATAACACTGCTAAAAAATTTAATTCCGTTTTTTAATTGGCAAAAAGTCACGGAATAAAAAATAAAAAAATCACGGAATGAAATTGACAAAAGTCACGGAATGATGTAAAATGATATAGAAGGAGGTCAAAGTTTTATGGAAATTAAAAATTACAAAAAAAGAATAGTTGATGATAAAATAGAGCATTATTTAAAATTGTTTGGTGCTATCAGTATAGAAGGACCTAAATACTGTGGAAAAACATGGGCAGGTCGTTATCATTCCAACAGTGAAGTCCTTTTACATAAAACAACAGGAGAATTATCTAACAATGTAGAATTAGCAAAAATATCTCCATCATTAATTTTAGAAGGAGCAAAACCAAAATTAATAGATGAATGGCAAGAAGCAACAAATTTATGGGATGAAATTAGAGCAGATGTTGACAGAACTGGATTAAAAGGGCAATATATTTTAACTGGTTCATCTACACCTAATAGAAAAGGCATAGTACATAGTGGAGCAGGAAGATATGGAAAAATATATTTAAGAACAATGAGTTTGTTTGAATCAGGGGATTCTACAGGAGATGTATCATTAAAAGAATTGTGCAATAATAATTTAAAAGAAAAACTAACAGGAGAAGTTGACTTAAGGCATCTTGCGAGTTTAATCATAAGGGGAGGATGGCCTGGTAATATAAATTATTCACCAAAAGATTCTAGTGAAGCAATAAGTGAATACATAAAACTAATAATAGATGATGACTTAATTAGATTAGATGGAGTGGACAGAGATAAGCATAAGGTAAAACTATTGTTAAAATCTCTTGCAAGAAATGAAAGTACAACTGTATCAAATATGACATTAAAAAAAGACATAAGTGATGTTGACAATGAAGATATTGATATAGACACATTAGCATCATACCTAAATGCATTAGATAAGCTATATTTATTAGATAATGATGAACCATTTTCAAGCAACATTCGTTCTTCTATAAGAGTAAAACAATCTGAAAAAAGGCATTTTGCAGATCCTTCTATTGCATGTTCATTATTAAATATAAGAGAGGAAAATAAACTTATAAATGACTTAGAAACATTTGGACTTTTATTTGAAGCAATGGTTGAAAGAGATTTAAAAATATATGCTGATAGTTTCAATGCTAAATGTTATCATTATCAAGACTATCAAAATAGAGAAGTAGATAGTATAATAGAACTAGAAAATGGAGACTGGTGTGCATTTGAAATAAAACTTGGAGCTAATAAAATTGATGAGGCTTCCAAAAACTTACTAAATTTAAAACAAGAAATAGAAAAAGAAAATGGTAAAGCACCATCTGTTCTTTGCGTAATATGTGGACTTTCTAATGCTACATATAGAAGACCAGATGGAGTATATGTTGTACCAATCACAGCTTTAAAACCATAATAGAATGCTACAAGTAAATGAAAATTTTAAAAATTTTGCGACAGTGTTGCAAAAATTACAACATAGATGTAAAAAAGGAAAGGAGAAAAAAATGAAAACACTATACTTTGACTGTTCAAGTGGAATAAGCGGAAACATGGTACTTGGAAGCCTAATAGAAATATTAGGAGAAGAAAAATACTTACTAGAAGAACTAAAAAAACTAAAAATAGACGGATACAAAATTGAAATATCCAAAAAAATAAAAAACGGAATAACAGGAACATATGTAGACGTCATATTAGCAGAACCTAATTGCAACCATCAACACGAAAATCACAATCACGAAAATCATGATCATAAAAATCACGATCACGAAAATCATGTTCATGAACACCACCACGAGCACAGAAACTTAGAGCAAATAAATAAAATAATAGACGAAAGTAACATAGAAGAAAAAAGTAAAGAACTAGCAAAAAGAATATTCTTAAGAGTAGCAAAAGCAGAAAGCAAAGTTCATAATAAGCCTATAGAAGAAGTACATTTTCATGAAGTGGGAGCAATTGACTCCATAATCGACATAGTAGGAACAGCAATTTTAATCAACAAAATAAATCCAGAAAAAATCTTATCAAGCATAGTAAATGATGGACATGGCTTTATTGAATGTGCACATGGAACTATGTCAGTGCCAGTTCCAGCAACCAGTGAAATATTTGCAAACTCAAAAGTAATATGGAAGCAAATAGATATCGATACAGAGCTAGTAACTCCAACAGGAGCAGCAATAATTGCAGAACTTGCAGAAGAATTTACCAGTATGCCAGCTATGACAACAGAAAAAATAGGTTGGGGAGCAGGATATAAAGACTTAAAAATTCCAAACATTTTAAAAGTATACTATGGAGACACAGAAGAAGAAAACAAAAACATTGTAATAATGGAAACAAACATTGATGATTCTACAGGAGAAATACTAGGATATACATCTGAAAAACTATTTCAAAGTGGAGCATTAGATGTATTTTATACACCAATCTTTATGAAAAAAAATAGACCAGCATATTGCCTAACAGTATGTTGTAAAAAAGAAGACATTAAAAAAATACAAGATATAATTTTTAAAGAAACAACAACAATAGGAATTCGCTATCATTTTGAATCTAGGACAGAATTAAAAAGAGAAATAATAGAAGTTGATACAAAATATGGAAAATTACAAGCAAAAAAGGTAGAAAATAATGGAAAAACATACATATACCCAGAATATGAAAGTGCGAAGATACTTGCAGAAAAAAACAATATTCCATTAAAAGAGTTATACAATTATTTTTCTAACTAAAAATAATAATTTAATTCACATAACATATAGACATTACACGCAAAATATGGTAAAATAATACAGAAAAAGAAAAATATGGAGGAGCCATAATGAATTTATTTGATAAAATACCAGAAAATTTCTTTTCTATATTAGTATCAAAAAATAAAAAAATATATGTAGATGCATTATTTGTATTAAGAGAAGCCTTTAAGCAAGAAATGTCTATATCAAAAGACAACATCATAGCAAGGCTAATAAACAACCTTGAAGAAGAATTCAATCAAGAAGACTTTTCAGAAGATGAAGATATAAATGAATTAAAAGATAATAATATTTCCAGCAAAGCCTATTTTTTATTAAGAAAATTAAAATGGGCTGGCTGGATTGAATTTGAAATGCAAAGAAATTCATTCGAAGAAAATATTATATTACCAGATTATTCAATAAAATTTTTAGATCTATTATATTCCATTGTACAAGAAGAACAAGTTGAATACAATTCATATGTATTTGCAACATATTCCAGTTTAAAACTGGCAAGTATCGAAAAAAACGAAACATACAATGCCATCAACACAGCATATAACAATACAATGCAACTAATAACAGAATTAAAATCACTATATAATAGTCTAGGAAGATTCCATAGGCAAATGATAAACCAAGACAATATAAACGACATTATGAAAGAGCACTTTTTTAAATACAAAGAATATAGTGATGAAATGATATTTCCAAGATTTACAAGAGACTCTATACCACGTTATAAAGCCCCTATAAGAGATATGTTAAATACCATATTAGCAGATGCAGAATTATTGGATGCTACAATAAATGTCGCAACAAAACACAAAAAATATGAATCAAGAGAAGAAGCAGAAAACGATATTTTAAATAAAATTAGAACAGTAATAGAAATATATGAAAATATAGATTTTACTATGGATCAAATTGAAATAAAAAACACAGACTATGTAAGAGCATCTGTTAACCGAATACAATATTTATTAACAAGTGATAAAGAATTAAAAGGCAAACTAGTAAACATATTAAAAAACTCTAAAAAAGAAAAAGTTATAGAAAAAATGGAGGAAGAAGTAAAATTACTAAAGCAAGAATATGTATCAAAAGATTCAATCTACATTAGAAATTCTAACGATAAACGAAAGCAAGGAAAACCATTAGCATTAAAACAAGAAAAAGAAATTGATTCCAAAGCATTTTATGAATTTGCAAAAAGTTTAGAAAAATTATATAGCAATCAAAAAATAAATGAATTTATGGAAGCAAATTTCAAAGGTAAACCATTTATAACATCATCAGAAATAAAATTAAACACGACAGAAGACCTTATATTATTAATACTTGCAACAATAAAAGCAGGAAAATACGATAAAAGTTTTTATTATATGCAAGATAGTAATGAAACCATAAATAACAATGGATTTAAAATACCAAATATCAAATTTATAAGGAGAAATTAAATGTTTATAGAAAAATATAATGAACTAACAAATGCAGAAAAAGAAAATTTTAAAAGATTAGTAAGCATGATACTTGCAAAAACATTTATTGTAAACAGAATGTATGACAAAAATCAAAAAACATTCAAATACAATGCAGATTACAGATTTATTGATAGAAATATAGAATTATTTAGAGAATATTTATCATTTGCAGGATTTAAATTAATAAAAGATAGCAACTATGAAGTAATGTACATAGAAAATGAATTTGGATATAACAAAAAAAGGTTAGATAAAAATACTACAATATTTTTATATGGATTAAGGCTAAAATTTGATGAAGACAGAGAAACAGTAAAATTAAACACAGATACTATTGTTAGTGTATCAGACATCATAAAAACTTTAATAGATGTTGGAGCATATACCAAAAAGCCATCTGACATAGAAATAAGGAATGCTTTATCTAATTTAATTAACTTTAATATAATACAAAAAATAGATGGAATATTAGAAAAACCAGAAACAAAAATTATCATTTTACCATCCATTTTATTTGTAATAACAAACGAAAAAATAACAACTTTAAGTAAATCAATAAATTCAATAATAGAAGAAGTAGAAGATGAAGAATCAGAAAATGAAGAAATGGTGGTAGAAGAAGAATGAAAACATTAAAAAGAATGTTGTTAATAAATTGGCATTATATAAATAAACAAATGATTGAATTTGATAATATCAATTTTTTGACAGGTAAAAATGGGTCTGGAAAATCAACAATCCTAGATGCTTTGCAACTATTAATATTAGGAGATACAAGAGGGACATTTTTTAATAAAGCAGCAAATGACAAAGCAGGAAGGAGTTTAGAAGGATATTTAAAAGGAGAAATTGGTGACGACGGAGACACAGGATATAAATATTTAAGAGTAGACAGATTTTCTACATATATTGTCTGTGAATTTTTGGACAAGGTAACAAGAAAAAACTTTTGCCTTGGAGTTGTTTTTGATGTATATAAAGATAGCGACACAGAAAGCCATTTTTTCTATATAAATGGAACAATGCCAAATAATGAATTTGTAGGAGAAAATAATATACCACTTCCTTACAAAGATTTAAAAAGTTTTTTACAAATGGAATATGGAAGCAAAAATTTTGAAATATATACAAGCAACAGACAATATCAAGAAGAAGAAAAAGGAAAACTTGGTGGATTAAACCAAAAATTTTATAATTTATTTAAAAAAGCAGTTACATTTACACCAATAGATGATATAGAAAAATTTATTGTAGAATATGTATGTGATGTAAAAAACAAAATTGATATTACTTCAATGCAAGAAAATATAAGGCAATACAATAATTTATCAAAACAAGTAGAAAATATGAAAATTAGAGAAAATGAATTAGAAACAATACAAAATACATACAACAATTATATTATGCAAGTATCTAAAGAAAGAGAAGAACAATACTTAATATGGAGAGCAGAAAAACAAATATTATTAGATTTACAAGAAAAATTAAAAACAGATGTAGAAAATAAAAAATCACAAAAACAAAGTATAGAAGAAAACACTAAAAAATTAGATTCAGAAAAGCAAAAATTATCAGACGAAATTACAGACTTAATAGAAACTAGGGCAAAATCAGATGTAGAGCAAAAAAGAAAAAATATTATTGATAAAATAGAAAATTTAAATAATAAAATAAAAACAGTAGAAGAAGTAGAATTAAAAGATATAAATTTCTTAAGAAATAATAGTTTAATATGGAATGCAAATATTTTAAAACTAGAGCAAATAAAAAATAAAATTGTAGCAGATGAAATACAAGAATTAACTAGTTTAAAAGATCTTATAAAATACCTAGAAAATATTAATGAAAATAATTTTTGTAGTTTAGAAATAGAAGCATTAAAAGAGATAAAAGAAAAAATAGAAAAGCTAATTAAATTAGGAAATACAATATTTTTTGAAACAAAACAAGAAAAGGATAAAGACCTAAGCAATAAAAAAGTTTTAGAAGAAGACATTAATAAGTTAAAATCTGGGATTACTCCATATGAACCAGAATTAATTAGTTTTAAATTAGAAATAGAAAAAAGATTAAAAGAAAAAATAGGGAAAGACATCAAAATTTCTATTTTGTCTGATTTATTAGAAATAAAAGATCTTAAATGGCAAAATGCTATAGAAGGGTATCTAAATACACAAAAAAAATATCTTATTATTGACCCAGAATTTTTTGAAGAAGCATCTAAAATATATAGAGAAATAGCGAAAAATAATGATAAAATTCATTCATTTGGTTTAGTAGATATTGAAAAAATGCAAAAAGAAAATAATCAAGTTTTAGAAAATAGTTTAGCAAAAGAAATAATAACACAAAATAATTTAGCCAAAACATATGTTGATTATCTATTAGGAAGAGTTATAAAATGCGAAACAATAGAAGAATTAAGAAATAATAAAATAGCAATAACGAAAGACTGTATGTTATACCAAGGCTATGTGTTAAGAAGAATTAATCCTAAACTTTATAAATATCCTACAATTGGTAAAGGAGCGCTAGAAAAGCAAAAACAGATAAAAGAGAAAGAATTACAAGAATTAGAAAATAAAATAGCAAATGAAGAAACAATTATGCAAGTAATGGGAAATGTCAAAGAAATTACAAATTTCAGTGAAAATGACTTATCAAACTTTGATATTGACATACAAAACTCTATTAAAAAAGCAGAATATGTTAGTGAAAAAAGCAAATTACAAGAAGAATTAAATGGTATGGATTTATTTTGGTTAAATAATATAACAGCAAAAATAAACGAAAAAACAAAACTAGAAAAGGAAAAAGAAAATTTAATTCTTGAAAATACAAAGAAAATAGAAAATTTAAGAACAGAAATCGAAAGAAATGAAAATATAGAAATACCAAAATTGCAAGAAGATTTAAACCTTAAATGTTTACAAATTGAAGAACAATATGACGCTTCTTGGCAAGAAAGTATTGGAGAAGAAAGATATGGAAAAGAAGCATTAAAGAAAACAGCGCAAAAAATACAAGAAACATTTTTAAGGATTTTAAAATCTACAACAATAAAAAAAGAAGAAGCAAAAACAGAGTTAGAAGACAAAAGAAGTGATTACAACACAAAATATCAATTATCTTATAACATTCATGATGGAAGTAACCAAGAATTTTCAGAAGCACTAAAGCAATTAAAAGAAATAGACTTACCAAATTATTTAGAAAAAATAGATGATTCACGAAAAAAAGCATATGAGCAATTTAGAATAGAATTTTTAGATAAATTAAAGTCAAATATAGATGAAGTAAAATCTCAAATAAAAGAATTAAATGATGCTTTAGGAGAGCACAGGTTTGGAACAGATAGCTATAGTTTTAAAGTATCACCAAAACAAGAATATAAAAGATTTTATAACATGATAACAGATGAAATGTTATTAGGCGATTGGGGAATTGGACAAGAACAGTTTAATCAAAAATATTCTGAAGAAATAAAAGAATTATTTGATAAAGTAACAACAACAGATATAAATTCAAATATGATTTCAGACGAGGAATATGAAAAAAACATAAAAGAATATACAGATTATAGAACATATTTGAATTTTGACTTGATTGTAAAAGACCAAACTGGAAACGAACAAAGATTATCAAAAACATTACTTAAAAAATCAGGAGGAGAAACTCAAACACCTTTCTATATTTCTATACTTGCATCATTTGCACAAGTCTATAGAATAAAAAATAATGAAAATACAATTAGATTAATTGTATTTGATGAAGCATTTAGCAAAATGGATAGTGAGAGAATAGAAGAAAGCATAAAACTATTAAAGAAAATTGGATTTCAAGCAATTTTTGCTGCACCACCTGACAAATTGCAAGACATTCAAAGTTTGGTAGATTCCACATTACTAGTACTAAATCCGGAAGAACATGAAATAGTTGTTAAAAAATACACAAATAAAGAAGAATGGTAAATTTAAATATATAAAAATGGAGAAAAATAATGATTAGTAAAAGCATAATTTTAAATAAATTATTAGATAAGTATGAAAAAAGTAAATCATTAGTTACAAACTCTAATAGAAGAATTATTTTAAAATTGGATAAAATGAAAGAATACGATATAGAAAATTATCAAGCTAAGAAGTTATTTCATGATATAATTTTTGACTTAGAAAGAAAAGGTCTAATATTTTATTCATGGAAAAATCATGAAAAACGGAAATTTGTTAAAAGAAATATGGTTAAATAAAGAAAATATTGAAAATGCATATTTAGAAGCAGACAGAGTTGCTATTAAAGTAACAAATAATGACTTACTACAACTCTTAGAAACCAATTCATTTAGACAAAACTGGATAGAACAATATAGAAAAGATATGATAAACTATATAAAACAAAAGCATAAGCCTAATCAATTATTTCCTGTAGAATATGCAAATGATATATTAAAAGTTTTGCAAGTAATAGACAATTCTGAAGAAAATTTAAAGAGAGTACTAAGTATAAAATGTTTTGGTGATTCAAAGTATTTTGAAAAAAATATAGAACATATTATAATTAGAATTATTAAAAAGTATTTATTGGATAAAGAAACAGATTTGGAAATTAAAGAAGAATTTACAAATGATGATATTTTATTACAAGTTCGGGATAACCAAATATCCAGAAATAATAGAATTTTGCGGAGATTTAGAGTTTTTTATCGGCAATGAAAAGATTGAATATAAAAAAGAAACTCAAGGAAGTTATTTAAATAGTTATAATGTAGAAAATATGAAAAATTTAAAAATTAAAAATGCTAAAAAAGTAATATTTATTGAGAATAAGGCAAATTATATAGATTATATTCAAAATAAAAAAAGCAAAGATGAATTTGTAATTTATCATGGAGGAATGTATAGCCCAATTAAAGGAAAATTTTTTAGAAAAATATATGAAAATGCAAAAGGTATTTCTTTTTTCCATTGGAGTGATATAGATATAGGTGGTTTTAAAATATTTGTGAGGCTAAGAAAAATTATTCCAGAACTTATTCCGTATAAAATGGATAAAGAATCTTTTTGTAGCAAAAAGATTTTTTGGAAAAAGATGAGTGAGGTATATTTTGAAAATTTAAAAGTGTTGAGACAAAATGATGAGTATGAGGTGTTTTTTGATGTAATTGATGAGATGCTACTTAATAAGTGTAAGTTAGAACAGGAAGTTTTTATTATATAACATAAAAGAAAATTATAAAAAATTAAGGATTTTTTAAATAAAAAATGTTATAATAACATAAGAAAAAAATTTAAAGGGGGGAATTTTTTATGAGGAAAAATATTAAAACTACAGAGGCAATATTTCCAATGCCAGTATTAATGGTTGCAACATATAATGAAGATGGAAGCGTCGATGTAATGAATGCGGCATGGGGAACTATGCTATCAAGAAATCAAGTTATATTAAATTTAACAGAAACTCACAAAACAGTAAAAAACATTAAAGAAAGAAAAGCATTTACAGTAAGTATTGCAGATAGCAAACATGTTATAGAAGCAGATTATTTTGGAGTAGTATCAGGAAATAATACACCAAATAAATTTGAAAATACTGGACTATCAGTAACAAAATCAGAAAATGTAGATGCACCAATTATAAACGAATTTCCAATTTGTTTGGAATGTGAATTTATAGAATATCAAAATGACGAATATGGAGCAGGAGTTATTGGAAGGGTTGTTAATGTAACTGCTGATGAAAGTGTAATGAATGAAGATAAAATTGATATTGAAAAAGTGAATGCGATAGCATTTGATCCATATACACATGGGTATTATAAAGTTACTGGAAGGGTTGGAGAGGCTTTTAAGGATGGATTGCAATTGAAAAAATAATGACGGGTGAAGAACCTAAAAACGTTCATTTAATTTTAGTAGATTGCTAGAACTTTTTTTCTTGAAGATTCTAAAGAATTTATAAATACTGTAGACAGAATAGAAATAATGGTGTAAAATAATGATTATAGGAAATGATAATTAGCAGATGTGGTTTTGCCACCAAAATTTTACGAAATATCGTAAGAGAGGTGGTGATGTTTATGGTTAAAGTTATACTATTTTTAATGTTATCATTAATGTTTTCTTTAACATTAAACGTTGCCTTGACAACAGTTCTGTATAAGAACTGGGTGGATAGCGGGCTACATAAATAAAAAAAGCTCACATCTGTAACTTTGGCGGAGTTAGGTGTGAGATTTTACAACTAAATTCGGCAAACCACGTTTGTGGATTTGTCATTTCCTATATTTATTATATCTATTTTTATATGAAAAGTCAAGAAAATATAAAAAATAAGTTTAAAATATAATGAATAAGAGTTGAAACAATGTAAATAAAGAAACCATCAAAAAATATGTTAGGCTGATATGCAAAACTTGTGAATTCTTAGTAATAATGTTCAGTTTATTACTAAGAATTCTTAATAATAATGTTCAAGATATTTCAAAATTTTG
>CANQHU010000056.1 GCA_947623945.1 uncultured Clostridia bacterium
ATGCTTAAGCATCAGCTCGTATCAAGGCCTTATAGGCCGATATGAAAATCCCCCAGTTATACTGGGGGATAATTATTATTTTTCTTCAATTTTTTCTTTCTTATTTTTACCAATTAAATATAAAACAGTAATACCAAATCCTACAAGAGAAATAGCTAAAGAAATAACCCATCCAGCATATGGTATTTGGGTCAATCCCCAAAGAATTAAAGTAACAAGTACTAAACTAATTGCAGTTAAATATTTCTTTTCAAATTTGAATTTTTCTTTAATTTTTAAAGTAATAGATGTTGTTGTAACTGCAAATGCAATTGACATCATTAATAGGTATAAACCAAAGATTGCAATAGCAACTGGTGCGCCTACATAACTAAATGTTAATGCAAAGCTTAGAACTAGTGCTATAACAGAAGCAAGAGCTCCTATTCCTAAAGCAAGAATTGATTTCGTACCAACATAGCTTGAAATTGTTTTAACAAATTTTGGTGCAAGCCATATTGCTAGTAAAAATACTGCTATAGTGTAAATTAAAGTTTTACAAAAATCTAATACTTTATCTAATATAACATTTTGAACAGGTTGTATGAAATTATCTTTTGAATAATTAACATTTCCTTGTACAAAATCTTTTGATAATTCTAATTCATTTGGTGCAGAATAGTTTAAATTTCCATAAACGATTGCTCCAGCATCAGCTGTTGTTACAAAATTAAATTCTTTAGCTGTTACAAAAGCATCTCTACCAACTCCACCATTAAAATTAAAAGTGTTAGCACATACTCTTAAATCTCTAATCATAAATGAATCATATGACATATCAACTTTGTTTGCTATTGCATATAAGTCATTTGCAGCTCCATTTAAACTTATTTCGTTTGCGGCTATGTATAAATCTTGAATAATATAAGCGTTTTCTTCAAGAGTTACTTTATCTGCCATAACATATAAAGATCCATTTACTCTACCAGTAATTTTTACACTACTACCCATAATAAATACATTACCATCTACATACTGATCCATAACAACATCATTGTTAAATAAATATAAATCGCCATTATGAATTTCAGGGGTAGGTTCTTCGCCTGTTTGTTCTTCTGTTACAGTGTTTTCGTCTTCTGATGCTTGTTCGTTTGTTACAGTGTTTTCACCTTCTTGTGTTTGTTCAGTTGTTTCAGTATTTTCACCTTCTGCTACTTGTTCATTTGTTACAGTATTTTCATCTTCTTGTGTTCTAGGTTGTATTTCACTTTCTGTTGCAAAACTTAATGTAGAAATAAATACGATAGATACCATTAATAAAATAGCAACCTTTTGTTTTAATTTTGACATAAATATTCCTCCTAAATTATTAATTATTATATGAATAATATATAACTTGTGAAGATATTTGTCAATAAAAAATGAAACAGTAGATTATTTTTTTACTACTGTTTCATTTTTAAGGAAATAAGCGCAATTAGAAGCAGGTGTTACTGTTTTTGAAGAAATGTTTTCAAAACAGCATTTACCATCTTTTTGATAAACACAATTTGCCGAACAGTTTATGTTTGTCAAAACAATCACCTCTAAATAGTAGTATTTGTATATAATATATTTTTATACATTGTTTTAAATTGATTCATTTTTTATGTTTGTACTGCAAAATTTTTTAACTGAACATATTTCACATTTTGGGTTTCTTGCATCACAGGTATTTCTTCCATGCCATACAAATAGGTGATTTATATCTTTTAAATAATCTTTTGGAAAAATTTTTAATAAATCTTGTTCTATTTTTTTAGGTAAACTTTCACAAGATAAGCCAATTCTATTAGAAATTCGTTTTGCATGTGTATCAACTGCAATTCCGTTCTGCTTTTCCAAATACTTCTAGCAATATAACATTTGCACTTTTTCTTCCAACACCGGGTAGAGTAATTAATTCTTCCATAGTTTTTGGAACTTCACCATCAAAATCTTCTACAATTTTTTTAGCACAAGCTTTAATGTTTTTAGCTTTATTTTTATAAAATCCACAAGGATGAATAAATTGTTCAAGTTCAATTAAGTCTATATCTACAAAATCCTGAGGAGTAGAATATTTTGCAAATAATGCAGGTGTTGTTTTATTTACTCGTTCATCTGTACATTGAGCAGATAACATAACTGCAACAACTAATTCAAAAGGAGTTTTAAAATCCAAACTGCAAGTGGCGTCTGGATATGTACGTTTTAAAGTTTCAACAAATTCTATTATTTCATTTTTATTTAACTTCATATTATCACCTTTTTTCGATATTTTAATATAATATAATAAGAATGGAGGTAAGAGATTATGTTTGGAGTTCTAAAAAAGACAATAGGAGTATGCCTTATGGGGTTAGGGCTTGGAATATTACTTGTTCTTTTACTTCCAATAAGTGGTTGGCTATTTTTAATAGGAATAGCAATTTTAGTATTAGGTTTTATTTGGCTTTCGTGTTAAATAGAAAAGGAGAGTGGAATATATGCAAATTGTAGTTAAAAAAGTACCCAAGTTCTTACGAGGATTTGTAAAACTAATCTTTGGAATAAAAGACTAGTACATACGGATAAAACAAAAAAGTAGGTGATTCCTACTTTTAATTTATTTTTTTCTTATGCTCTTTTAACTTTTCCAGCACGCAAACATTTTGCACATACAGTAATTCTTTTTGGTTCACCATTAACCATAGCTTTTACAGTTCTAAGATTTGGTTTCCAAGTTCTTGAAGTTCTTTTACTAATATGAGAACGAGTAATACTTAATTTATTTCCATGAGATAAAGTTTTTGAACATATTTCACATACTGCCATTTAAATTGCACCTCCTATAAAGTTAATAAATTGTCTAACAACTAGTTTAACACAATATAAGAAAAAAAACAAGGTTTTTAGAAGATTTTTTTTGTTTTATAGTCTGAACGGTAACGTTTTATAAATTTTAACTTGAAAAAAAATAGAAAGCATATTATAATAGATAATAGAAAGCATTTTGCTTTACTATTTTTTTTATAATAGGAGGAAAAAAATATGAGAAATGTGTTCATGAAGGTAAGTGCGGAACAGCATATCCAACTTTCTGATGGTCGGATGATGCCTTTGGAAGACTTGGTTAGGGATTATGAAAGACTTTTGAAGGAAAAGGCAATTATATCTGAACCGAAGGATGAAAAGGCAATTAAGGTACTTAAAGTAGGTCAATGGTTTAGGATTGACCGAGAGGCTATTAACAAGAGGAAAGAAGAAATTCGACATGAGTGCGAAAAGGTAGGAAAAGGAATTTGGGAAAGGTTTGAAAGTTCGAATAAGATTGCGAATGAAAATCCAGAACGATATCCTAGATTAATCGAAACATACATATTCGAAAAAAGATGGAATTATAAAACCATCGGCGAAATGTGGTATATGTGCGAAGACATCGGCGAAATGTGCGATGAAGTCATTTGCGACTTAGAGTTGCAAATGAGAATTTGCAACGGAGAATCAGTGGAAGATTTATTCGAAAGGAATGATAAACTTCCCTACAGGAGAGTTATAAAGTGTAAATATGAGGATGTTTGTGATCTTGGCTATGTGGGTGGTGGTACTGAAGATGATTTTTATGCACCACCAGCACGGCTTGCCACGGACTATTTCGATCCTTATTTTCAAGAGTACTATTGCGTACCTTATGCGTTTCGAGGACTTTCGTAGAACACTGTTTCGGTTGCTTAAACCGAAGCAAAACTAAACTTAAGGGGGATAATTTCCCCTTTAAGTTATTTATTAAAAAAAATTTTTTAAAAGAAAAAATAAATAAACCAAAGTGTAGACAAAAAAGGATGTTGAAAGTTATGTTGAAAATAATATTAACAGTTTTTGGAGTAGTTATTGCACTATTAGGAACAATTATGGTATTTGATGCACGATATTTAACAAAGAAATTATTTAGTTTTGGAGACCAAAATGAAGCAACAAGTGGTTTGAAAATTTTGGGCTTTTTCTTAGATATTATTGGTGCATTGTTAATTTATTTTAATTTTTAAACTTGACAATAGGAGGAAAAGATATGTGTGAAAATGGAAAACATAAGTTAAATGATAAGTTCAATCCAAAAGACTTTGAAGAAAGATTATATGAAGAATGGGAGAAAAAAGGATATTTTAAACCAGACGAAGATAGAACTAAGAAAAGTTACTGTATTATGATGCCCCCACCAAATGTAACAGGAAAATTACATATGGGTCATGCTTTAGATGGCACTATACAAGATATTTTGATTCGTTTTAAAAGAATGCAAGGATTTAGAACATTATGGCTTCCAGGAACAGACCATTCATCTATTTCTACTGAAATGAAAGTTGTAGAAAAATTAAGAAAAGAAGGAATAAAAAAAGAAGATTTAGGAAGAGAAAAATTTATTGAAGAAGCGTGGGCTTGGACAAAGGAATATGGTGGAACTATTCAAAAACAACAAAGAAAATTAGGTTGCTCTTGCGACTGGGAACGTAGTCGTTTTACTTTAGATGAAGGAATGTCTGATGCAGTTCTAGAACAATTCGTTAAATTGTACGATAAAGGCCTTATTTATAAAGGAAAAAGAATGGTAAACTGGTGTACTAGTTGTAATACATCAATTTCTGATGCAGAGGTTGAATATCACGAAGAACCATCTCATTTATGGCATATTAAATATAAAATAAAAGGTGAAGATAGATACATTGTAGTTGCTACAACAAGACCAGAAACAATGCTTGGAGATACTGCAGTAGCTGTTCACCCAGAAGATGAAAGATATAAAGATTTAATTGGAAAAACGTGTATTTTACCAATTATGAATAAGGAAATTCCAATTATAGCAGATTCATTTGTAGAAAAAGATTTTGGTACAGGATGTGTAAAAATTACACCAGCACACGATATGAATGATTATCAAGCAGGTCTAAGACATAACTTAGAAGTTATAGAAGTTTTTGATGAAAACTTTAAAATGGGAAATCTAGTTCCAGAATATAAAGGAATGGAATTAATAGATGCCAGAAAAAAAATTGTAGAGAAATTAAAAGAATTAGGAGTACTTGAAAAAGAGGAAGAATATACACATAATGTTGCAAAATGTGAAAGATGTAAGCATACTATTGAACCAAAAATTTCAACACAATGGTTTGTAAAAATGGATGAATTAGCAAAACGTGCTGCGGATTCTGTTAGAAATGACGAAACTAGATTTATACCAAAAAGATATGAAAAACAATATTTTCATTGGTTAGATAATATTCAAGATTGGTGTATTTCTCGCCAATTATGGTGGGGACATAGAATACCAGCATATTACTGTAATGATTGTGGTGAAATTCATGTTGCAAAAGAAATGCCAGATAAATGTAAAAAATGTGGTAGTAAAAATTTAGAACAAGATCCAGATACATTAGATACATGGTTTAGTTCAGCTTTATGGCCATTTTCGACACTTGGATGGCCAAACAAGGAGAGCGAAGATTATAAAGATTTTTACCCAACAAATGTATTAGTAACAGGTTTTGATATTATTACTTTCTGGGTATCTAGAATGATGACCCAAGGATTAGAATTTACAGACATTCCACCATTTAAAGATGTTTTAATACATGGTATTGTAAGAGATAGTAAAGGTAGAAAAATGTCTAAAACTTTAGGTAATGGTGTTGACCCATTAGATGTTATAGAACAGTACGGAGCAGATGCTCTTAGATTCTCTGTTATTTCTGGAACAACGATGGGCAATGATATAAGATATCTGCCAGAAAAACTAGAACAAGCATCAAACTTTGCAAATAAAATTTGGAATGCTGCGAAATTTATTACAATGAATTTTGTAGAAGATGAAGAATTAATTCGTTTTGAAAGAGAAAATAAAGATGAAAAGACAGGAATGTACAAAACAGAAAGCTTAAGAGTAGAAGATAGATGGATTTTAAACAAACTAGATAAATTAATTGAGACTGTTACTAAAAATATAGAAGAATATGATTTAGGAATTGCTTTAGATAACATATATAACTTTATTTGGAATGAATTCTGTGACTGGTATATAGAAATGGCAAAAACTAGATTATACAGCGAAAATAAAGAAGAAAGAGTACAGGTATGCTTTGTGTTAAACTATGTATTTGGAGATAGCTTAAAATTACTACATCCATTTATGCCATTTATAACATCTGAAATATATTCAAAACTTATTAACTATGATGATAAAGATTTAATGGTATCAAACTGGCCAAAAACAAAGAAAAGAGTAGAATATGATGAAAAGCAAGATTTTATTGAAAATATAAAAAATGTAATAATTCAAATTCGTAACATAAGAGCAAATATGAATGTACATCCATCAAAAAAATCAAAATTAATTTTTGTAACAAAAGAAAACAAAGAAGAAATAGAAGCATCAAAATCATTTATTGAAAAATTAGGATTTGCAAACGAAATTCTTATTAAGGAAAATAAAGAAGGCATACCACAAAACGCAATAAGTGTTTTAGCAGATGGATTAGAAGTATTTATTCCATTTGAAGAATTAGTAGATATTAAAGAAGAAAAAGAGCGTCTTGCAAAAGAAAAAGAGCGCTTAGAAAAAGAAGTAGAAAGAGGCAAGAAAATGCTATCAAACCAAGGCTTCATTTCTAAAGCACCAGCTGAAAAAATAGAAGAAGAAAAAGCAAAACTTGCAAAATACGAAGAAATGCTAGCAACTACTATTGAAAGAATGCAGAATATGTAGTTTAAAGTTTATTTAGCCGAAAAATTTAAAATTTTTCGGCAATTTTTAGTGTGCCCAGCATGGGCAACAACTTGTGGGTGAAAGTCCCATACAGTGCCTGATAGTGGCGAACTGTTAGCGAATGACAAGGGTGTCCATCGCGAGGTGGAATCTGAAAGAAGTCAATAGCAAAATCTCGGTCTGACGAACAGGAATCACATATAAGGCTGAATTGAGTCGGGCGAGCTTGCTAAACAAAGCAAAGCCCTAATAACTATCCGAGGCTCATACAGTAAATGTGGCAGATATATGAGAGGAAGGTTGTTGTTCTTACCTGGGGAGGTCTGATATTTTGGAAATATCTTGAATTAGATATGAAAATACTAATAGTGATATTAGAGTGAAATATCAGAAGTCAGCAGATACCATATTAGCAAATTGGATATATACGATTTGTGAAGGGTTGAACGATAGGAGGATTTTTTTTATGAAAGATAAACAAGAATACAATAATGGTAGACAACTTCATATTGAAGACTATCTACAAGAGAATAAGTTGGAAACAGAAGGTATTGTAGAAGTACCTAGTGTTCTTGATGTGTCTTCAAAAAGAAAAGTCGATACTAAAACAGTAACTAATGAAATACTTGAGAAAATACTTTCAAAAGACAATATGAACTTAGCATATAAAAGAGTGAAAGCAAATAAGGGAGCCAGTGGAATTGATAATATGACAGTAGATGAACTTCTACAATATTTGAAAGAAAACGGCGAACAAATCAAGGAAAACATTAGAAAAGGGAGATATAATCCCAAAGCAGTAAGAAGGGTAGAAATACCAAAGGCAAACGGAAATAAAAGAAAACTAGGAATACCAACTGTAGTAGATAGAGTGATACAACAATCAGTTGCACAACAACTAAGTGAAATCTATGAACCAATATTTTCTGAAAATAGTTATGGATTTAGACCAAATAGAAGTTGCCACGATGCAATACAAAGGGCCAAAGAAATAATGAATAACGGATATAAATGGGTAGTAGACCTAGACCTTGAAAAGTTCTTTGACACAGTAAATCAAGACTTGTTAATATCAATAATAAGAAGAACAATAAAAGAAGATAAGGTTGTGTCATTAATAAGGAAGTATCTACAAGCAGGAGTACTAGTAAATGGAGTATTTGAAAAGACAGAAACAGGAACACCACAAGGAGGGAACATTTCACCGATACTAAGTAATATAATGCTTAATGAGCTTGACAGAGAATTAGAAAACCGTGGCTTGCAGTTCGTCCGCTATGCGGACGACTGCATAATCTTCGCAAAAAGTAAAAAGGCAGCAGATAGAATAATGGAAAATATTACCAGATATATTGAAATCAAATTAAGACTAAAAGTAAACAGAGAAAAGAGCAAAGTTGACAGACCATGGCGTATAAAATACTTAGGATTTACATTTTACCAAGCAAAAGGGAAAATAGAAATAAGAGTACACCCAAAGTCAATAGCAAGATTTAAAGACAAAATACGAGCCATAACATCAAGGAGCAATGCAATGAGCATGGAAACAAGATATAACAAGCTAAAACAAGTTATTGTAGGATGGGTAAATTATTTTAAGATAGCCAATATGGGAAAGATAGCACAAAAACTTGACAAATGGATACGAAGAAGAATAAGAATGTGCTACTGGAAACAATGGAAGAAAATAAAGACAAAACACGATAACTTGGTAAAACTGGGAACAGAAAACCACGAAGCATGGGAATTTGCAAATACAAGAAAATCATATTGGAGAATATCAAATAGTCCAATTCTAGCAAAAAGTTTAAATAATAAAACACTAGAAAGACTTGGTTATATAAGCCTTACTAGTGTATACTGTTAAAGTATTAATTCTATTGAACCGCCGTATGCCGAACGGCACGTACGGTGGTGTGAGAGGACGAAGTATCAATTAATGATATTTCTCCTACTCGATTATCTTCTTATATTAATTTTTCTAATTCCCTTATTTTATCACGTAACTCAGCTGCTTGTTCAAATTCCATATTAGCAGCATGCTTTAACATTTCATCTGTTAATTTATTTATAATATCCTGTACATCATCATCCTTTTTAATTTCATATTCGGTTTGTATATCTTCTACTATTGTTGCTTTAATAGTATCCCTTACCGATTTTTTTATTGTTTTTGGTGTTATATTATGAAGCTTATTATATTCACTTTGTATTTTCCTTCTCCTGTTTGTTTCTGTTATTGCCTTTTCCATTGATTCTGTTAGTTCATCTGCATACATTATTACTTTTCCTTCTGTGTTTCTTGCAGCACGCCCTATTGTTTGAATAAGTGAACGTTCTGAGCGAAGAAAGCCCTCTTTATCGGCATCAAGTATTGCAACAAGTGATACTTCTGGTATATCTAGTCCTTCCCTTAAAAGATTAATGCCTACTAATACATCAAATTCTCCAATACGTAAATCTCGTATTATTTCCATTCTTTCTAATGCCTTTATTTCTGAATGCATATATCTAACTTTTATATCAATTCCTGCAAGATATGAGGTTAAATCTTCTGCCATCTTTTTTGTTAAAGTAGTTACTAAAACTCTTTCATTTTTTTCTACCCTTTGTCTAATTTGACCAATCAAATCATCTATTTGATTTTCAACTGGTCGTACTTCTATTTCTGGATCTAACAATCCGGTTGGACGTATAATTTGTTCTACTACATTTTCCTTAGAATGTTCTTTTTCATACTCAGCAGGTGTTGCACTAACAAATATTACTTGATTAATTTTATTTTCAAATTCTTCAAACTTAAGAGGTCTATTATCTAAGGCTGATGGAAGCCTAAAGCCATAATTTACAAGAGATTCTTTTCTTGCTCTGTCTCCATTATACATTCCTCTTACCTGAGGAATAGTTGCATGTGATTCATCAATTAGTAATAAAAAATCTTCTGGAAAATAATCAAACAAAGTAAATGGAGCACTTCCAGGTTTTCTTCCGCTAATATGTCTTGAATAATTTTCAATTCCTTGACAAAACCCTGTTTCTTTCATCATTTCCATATCGAAATTTGTTCTTTCTTCAATTCTTTGGGCTTCAATTAATTTATTTTGAGATTTAAAATACGCAATTCTTTCTTGCAATTCTTCTTCAATATCATGAATTGCTCTATCCATTTTATCTTTTGTAGTAACATAGTGAGAATTAGGAAAAACCATAATATGATTTCTTAAATTAACTACTTTTCCAGTAAGTGGATTAATTTCAGAAATTTTTTCAATTTCATCTCCCCACATTTCTACACGTATTGCTTTTTCATTTTGATCTGATGGATAAATTTCGATAATATCTCCCTTAGCTCTAAAAGTTCCTCTTTTAAAATCCATTTCATTTCTAGAATACTGCATATTAACTAATTTGCGTAAAATTTCATCTCTTGATTTAACCATTCCTGGTCTTAAGGAAATAATCATATTTTCATAATCTATTGGATCCCCTAAGCCATAAATACAAGAAACAGACGATACTATAATAACATCTTTTGTTTCATACAAAGAAGCTGTTGCTGAATGGCGAAGTTTATCTATTTCATCATTAACAGAAGAATCTTTTTCTATATATGTATCTGATGATGCAATATATGCTTCAGGTTGGTAATAATCATAATAGCTAACAAAATACTCCACAGCATTTCCGAGGGAAAAACTCTTTAAATTCGCTATAAAGTTGTCCTGCTAGTGTCTTATTATGTGCTAAAACAAGAGTTGGTTTTTGCACTTTTTCAATTATATTTGCCATCGTAAAAGTTTTTCCGAGAACCAGTAACTCCTAGAAGTGTCTGAAATTTCTTGCCTTCTTTTATTCCATTTGATAAATATTGTATTGCTTGTGGCTGGTCTCCGAGCCTGTTTATAATTTGATACTAATTTGAACATTATTCCTCCTTTGTGACCGATTAAAATGACATATATTAACCAAAAATTCGTGTAATTTATTCGGTATATTACACGAATCCGGTCACAAACTATATATTTTTAAATTAAATAATTCTAAAAAATACTATTTAAAACTATTTAATATTTTAGCATTTTTCTATAAAAAAAGCAAGGTTACACTTTGTTTTTATAGCAATTTTATTTTACTAGTATTATTTATAAAAATAATTTTTCAATTTCATATATATTTTTAGTGTTTTTGCAAATTTCGACATTTTTTTCTTTTTACTTCTGGTATAATACATTTTTATTACAAAAGAAAAGGAGGGAATAAAGTGGACAACATTACAGGCAAAAATATAGGTGATATTCAAGTTAAAGTGTATAAAACCCCAGAAGGCAAAAAATTCTTTTACATTGTTGCTGATAATGAAGATGTATTACCTATTCTTGATATTATTGAAGATACACTTTACAAGTATTAGACTAACTAACGTTAGTCTTTTCCTTTACTTCAATTCATAGGTTATATAGGAAATTTAAATTTTTTTTCAATAAGTCTTGACAATTACCATCATACCATATTATAATATTTTTTGTCGTAAGACAAACCAGTTTTAAAGTATGCAGATGTGGCGGAACTGGTAGACGCACAGGACTTAAAATCCTGCGGTTGAATAAACCGTGCCGGTTCGATTCCGGCCATCTGCACCAACGACGTATCTGTTCGAACTTTTAGAACAGATAGATACAAAAATCAATCAGAAATGGTTGATTTTTTTCTTTTGCAAAA
>CANQHU010000057.1 GCA_947623945.1 uncultured Clostridia bacterium
TATTACCATGCGGAAAAACCCGGTTACCATTTAGTGGGGTTAGTCATAACTAACTAAGCCCATCAAACAGCTTAACCTTAACACACTCCATCTACTTAACCTGAATCAACCCCCTCCACCCCCATATAAACGATTAAGCATTTACTTAATCGTTTATTGTATATACAATTTCAAATATTGTATATACAATTTCAAATCAACCTCCTCCACCCCTATACACACGATTAAACATTTACTTAATCGTTTAATGTATATACAATTTAAAATTTCCCTCTTGACAAATCGCCCTCCATATGCTAAACTAAAAATAGGTAGAATCATCTACCAGAAATGACAATTAAAGGAGAAGTAAATCAATGACATTAACAGAAGTCCTAACGAACTTGCGTTCATACGCACAACACCTACCCGCAGACCAATTAGCAAACTATAACCAACTAATTACAGACATCGCGGCAGACTACACAGCAAGTAACGATACCGCAGTCGCGTTCACAGCACTTCAAGATCAACATAAATCTCTCGAAGCCGAGAACGCTAACCTCCGCGATACCGCTCTCCGTCTATTTATGACAACCGCCAACCAGACAGACCAAAACAACAACCCCAACAACACTGACCCAGACCCTGACGGAGATGACGAACAAGACCCCACTGTTAAACCCATAGACGAAATACTCAACACAATGTTAGGAAAGGAAGATAATTAACATGGCAGTAAAACCCATCGCTCCCGTACCGAATACAATTCTCTTTAACTCCATCAGAGCGAATCTCTCTAGTGAGTTCAAAGACCGTATTCCTGCGGCAACTGAGCAGAACCTTGATAAAATCGGCACCGCCATTACTAGTAAAGCCTTCGAGGGCCTCTTCAACGAGTGGCAGGGCGAACTCTGGAACAAGATTGGCATGACTCTTTTTCATCAGTACACCCTTAACAACCCACTCGCAGATCTCATCTATGGCACAATGTCCTTTGGTGACGCTATTGAGGAAATTGGCGTGGACATCGTGAAAGGCCGCGCAATGGACTACGGTAAAGACGGCGAGTCCCTTGACCCGTTCGTAAAGCAATCCAATCACGCAAAAGCCATGTACCATAGAATCAATGAACCGATTCAGTACATGACTACTATCGAAAAAGACCGCATTAAGCGAGCATTCCGCTCCGAATACGGCGTTAGCAGACTGTATGGTATGTTCATTAGTGCCCTCTACTCTTCTGCCAACGTCGATACGTGGCTCCTCACCAAAAAGCTCATGTCCATGTACATCAATGACACCATGAGTGGTGATGGAGTACCGCTTCTGGATGACCAGAAACAGGAAATCACGCCAGTCACAAACAAGGAAACTGGCGAGGACTTTATCCTTACAATCCGTAACCTTGTATCCGCAGGGTCCTTCCCTAACGCGGCATTTAACCCGATGAAGATTCATAAAACTCTTGACAACAGAGATTATATCCTGTTCGTCAAGTACGATATTTTGAATCACATCAGTGTAAAGACCTTCACTAATGCGTTCCACACCGAGGAGCTGAACATGAAGGTGACGGTTAAACCGATTGACGACTTCGGACCTGATACCGACAACGTTGTAGCAATCCTCGCGGAGCGTAACTGGCTTCTTATAACTCAGCAGTTCGAGGACATGGAACCCATTTACAACCCGAGAGGACGGTATTGGAACTATTACCTCACCAGACAGATGTCCTTCGCGGCCACTTACTTTAAAGACTGCATTATCTTTAAAGACACCGCATGGTCATAAACCCATTGATGAGCGCGGCACCTCCTGTAAATAGTCATTTCATACGAACCTTCCTTCATAATATACAAGCCGCGCATAGAGGGGGCGCACTAAGTCGTCCCCTCTTCATTATAATAGAAAGGCTTAACAATGAGTTTTAAACCAATATTTAGCTTCTACTTACTGTCCGGCACTGGCATGGACATGACAAACTCAATATGGTGGCACAGATGGGCTTACTCAGCAGACCCCGGCTCAGGAAATGGGTGGTGGTCTAACTGCTATCGTTGGTTTAAGTCTCACTCCATTGCTCATGGAACATGGTATGCCATGCACATAGACCCGATGTCAGGTTATTTAAGGGTCGGACGCACTCCATTAAAAGACCCAGAAGACGACCCCGTAACCTGTGACGCAGAATTAGGAAATTCTGCGATGGAAGATAAGCTAAGAGACCCGACAGTCCCATTTTCCGACATGATTGCCAATGTTGATTACTTAATCTTTCAAGGTGATAATGAACAGGGCGGTATCACGCCTGTGTACTACTGCTTTGTGGATTCCATTGAATACGTCAACTGGAATGTTGCTCAGGTAAACTTCACCTGTGACGCACTCATGACATACCAAAAACAGTTCTGTTTCGGCAAGTGCTTAGTCTTACGTGACATGCAGAACGGCGAATATAGCAATCTGGTAACAAGGGAAATTAACAAGCCAGAACTTAACACTGAAGATGAACCTTATCAATTTGACGAAACAGATCTCATTGCAACAGAACTTACTGACATAAACCTAGCTCAATTAAGGGTACTCGGGCCATATAGCGTTCAGTTTGTAACAAGTGATGTAGACTTGTCTAAACCTGAATATGTGCGTCCTAGTAGGTTTGCGGCGTGGTATCCATCATTCAACTCGTCAGAAGCTACAAAAGGGTATGGTGGCTCTATCTTAGGGGTAGGCATGTACTATGTACCTAAGAGACAAAATCAAGTGTTTGATTTATTAGGCGAATACAATGCTATGGAGCATATCCTTACAACCTATGCAGTGCCGTTCGCACTGTTAGGTAATGAATATGTTGGCTATTCTGGAGACTTACCGGTTTTTGTTGATGATGTAGCAAAGTTCCAAACAACTGACTATAACAAATCATTTTTGATTAAATTGTGGGATAGATTCTCGGATTCAACGATTGACACCAATTGGCACGTTGGAGATGATGACGCAATCGTCCCACTAAACTCAAAATGTTTTACTGCTCCATATAACTACTTATGTATTACAGACAAGCAGGGCGGCTCCATAGAGTTACTTCCAGAATATTTCGTTCAGGATAACGCTGAAAAAGAAGAGGGAAAGAGTTTTTATACTTACGTGCGCTTTAACCCTAGTATAGCACCTGACACAGTATCAATTCTCTATGCAGAGAACTATATGGCACTTAATGGATGTCAATGGCAACCATTTGAAACATTATGGCAGATACCGTGCTATTCAATGACGCCGAATAATTCCGGCACAATGCTTACCACGTTTTCAATAAATAAGACATCATCAGTGCGTAATAAACAGATTTTATATGGAGCGGCATTTGGCATAGGAAGTACAGCATTGTCAGTAGCAACATTGGCGTCCGGTAACGTAGCCGCAGGGTTGTTAGGTGACGCCGGTTCCAATGCCACGAAAACAGCAAGTGGAGGGTTCCTAGGTTCGGCGGTATCCAGTCAGAACAATCTGATGTCATTGCGACAGAATTTAAAATATGATAAATTGTATGGCCTGCCCGGTGTTACCGGTTCCATGGCAACAGGTAAGTCCCGCCTTAGCTTGCAACAGGTAGGTTATTCCTTCTTCCAAGTACACCTACGCAAGACTAAAATGGAGTACCTTGACCGGTTCTTTTCCATATATGGATACAGCCAGAACAAGTGGCGCTTTCCGCACATTAACACCCGCCGCAGGTGGACATTCGTTCAGTGTGACGATGTCTCAATCATTCCAATTCAGGCAGACGACCAAGCGAAAGGCGGCGTTCCGTTTTGGGCAAGAGAGCAGATTGTCAAGCGTATGCAAAATGGCATTACATTCTGGAATATCCGTCAAGCTCTAATGGGCGATGACGATGGAACGAACTCCCCGCCAACCTTTAGTGAGTACGATGACCCGATTACTTCCTGTAACTTCATGAAATTCGTAAAGCGGTATGGAGATACCTATAAATCAATCGAAATGCGGGAGAATGTTGGATTCGAGCAACCTAACTACCCCGGACAGCTTGAATATAACGATAATGTCGACACGGAACCGTAACGAGAGGAATATGTATGTGGCTTAATCAATATCGCGGCTACCGAATGGCAACATCATTCAACGGAGCCAGTACAAAGAAACTACGCAAGTTTGCAGAATATGAGAACGAACTGGTATTCCAGAACATCTTTAACACCCTCCTCAATATCGCACTCAATGAGTTTGAATGGGAAGGGTTGCCGGACACCTGCGAGGGGAGGTTCATAGAGGAAATCCTAATGTTTCACCCCGTTGCGTGTGTCGTGCAAGACTCGGAATACAATGGATTCCTATCGTTGCCTTGCACGCCTGCCAGTTCGTTAAACATTTACTACGAACACCCTATCTATAAAGCAATTTCCCTGAACTATAATAAGAAGTTCATGGCGATGACAGAGTACAACAGAGACATCATCATAAAGATGTCAAGGGGTTCAGATATTAAAAAAGTGCCAATGATGGGGTGTATCATTTACGACAACCCGGTGCATTATCCGATGATATTCATCATTGAGTATTACGCCAGAGCGATAGCCACAACCCTTCGCTCGATTCAGGTTGTGCAACACCAGCTGAAAGTCCCGAAAATCATCGCAACAACCGAAGAGACCAAGACTAGTATTCAGCACTCAATTGATAATGTAGACTCAAACACGCTAGCTATCTATGTGGAGCCTGCGATTAAGCGTGCGTTAGACCAATCTTTGGATATGGAGACAGGCACGAAAGCTGAAAACTTGACGGTACTTTGGGACTCTCTGAATAACTGGTACTCGCAGGCATTGACAGCATTAGGTGTCAACAATCTGAATACATCGGATAAGAAGGAACGCTTACTTACTGATGAAGTGGAAAGCAATGACGATTTCGTTCAGCTTAACAGCGCATACCGACTTGACATGAGAGAGCATTTCTGTGATAACTTTAATGCAGTATTTGGCACTAACGTTAAATGCAAACTCCGTCATGACTTCCAAGAAGAAGCTATGATTCAGAATATGCAGTCAACCGAAAGCCAGAAACAAAAGACTGGCCAGACCAAAGGGAGTGATTCTAAATGAGCGCAACCTACACAATGACATTAGATGAAGTTCTGGAACAGTACCCTGTTTTCAAACCACAACCTATTGTAGGGTATGATGAACTGATTCCTGAAATATGTGACCAATTTGGCCAAAGAGAAATCAATTACGAGACTCCACAGCTGTTCATCAGAAAACTAAATCACAAACTGAAAATCCTTGCGCCGAATTATAACAAAATGGTCGCGTCTGAAATGATTGAGTTTGAACCGCTTATAACAGACTTCATGACGACAGACACGGTACGCGACTTCAATGAGCACACCGTTGCCAACCTGAATCGTGACACGACAGGCAAAAATGTCAATCAGGATACATTCCGAGGAAACACCCGAAAGGAAGATACTACCGCAGAAAACGAAACCGTCGCAGGCAAGCAGGACGAGATTCAGGCTAAGCTGATTAAAAACCTGCTTTCCAAGAATCTGCGCGAGGAATCCAGTAAAGAGTCAAACGAGTCCACGCACGCTTTCGAGGTAGGAGCGGAGGAAGGAACGAGCAAGGAAACCGACAACACGGTCTATGAAGAGACTACCGGTTCCAGCCGGAAGTATAACGAGAACGTTACCGGAAGTGAAGTAACCAACCAGACGGTGGACACCGATTCCACTACCAAAGAGGACTCTACCACGAAAAATAACCAGACCGGCGGCGACTGGACGGAACGTGGTTCAGACCGCAGACACGGACTGGACGTAAATTCAGACACACCGAACGCTATGCTCTTTAACCAACCGCCGAACGTAGCAGTTTACGGAACCGGCAGGTCACATTACGAAGGGCAGGTAGAAGGTGACGGGGTAAACGACTTCCCCGAAGCGGCCAACATAGATCGGGCAAGCTATGACATGGGTTCCGACGACTCTCCGTGGTTTAACTATGCAACAGGTGCTAACAATACAATCGGCCATAGCACGTATGATAAGTCAGGCACTCAGACGTACAACAGAGACAGCACTGGCAATACAACCACAACCGGTGACAAAACCGAAGCAACCGACAAGACGGTCGATACAACCAAAGACACCGAAGGGAAAGAGTCGATTGACGGAATTAAAAACTCCAATGAAGATGTCACCAAAGACATCAAGACCACGAAGGATTACACGAAAGAGAACACGGGAGAATCCGGCACCGTAGAGAATGCTAATCGTGGTCAGGCTGAAAATTCCATAGAAGATGGAAAGGAAGACGCTCTTAATAAGCAGACGTTTGCCAACACTGCATTTAAACAGAATTTGGGTGTATCGGTGGGGGCTGATAACAGGCAGACGGATACTTATAAAGAATATAAGGAAAAGGAAAAGAATGACAACGAGATTAAGACAAATAATGATGACAGGGAAAAGGTAGTACGCCGAGGGCGTACAATGCGTTCCCCGAGCGCACTGTTGCAAGAGTATCGGGAAACCCTTACTTACAATGCAAGAATGTGGCTCTTTAGTGAGTTAGACTCTTGCTTCTTACAAGTTTATTGAGGTGACTAATATGTATGAAGATGAAAAGAATCTGAATCCCCTCGAATGGAGACCGGACGAAACTTTTGAGAACTACGCCCCGCGAGATTATTCTCACCCGGCTCCCCCGGAATGCCCACATGACAAGGGTAAACCGTTTGGACGCGTGCCGCACGACCCGGCGTTCATGGTACCACCGATTCCTCCCGTACATGAGCACGCACACTATATGACACCGGAACAGCAGATTCATGAACTGTCCCACAAGATGAATAAGCTGATTGACGTGCTCAACGGATATAACAAAAAGGTATATGGTGCCTATGAGCATGTGGTAAACGCCGCCATGCACAATGACGCATACTATTCAGAGATTACCATCGAGGACGGGTACATTGGAGAAACTTCAAGTCCATACAAGGTAATCCACATTCCGTTTGTAGACCGAGCCAGCCGTCCCATCTTCCTTGAGTTGGGATTGGCTTACAACAATATGACGAATACCGGCGTGTCTGAGCCGTCATTTGACGCGAGTGCCAGAACCATCGCAGACAAGCTGATTCCTGCGACCTATACCGGAATGTACGGTGTGGGCACATGGAAGTACGCTCCGATTCCTGCAACCGAAGTCATGCCGATTGACGAGGAGTTCACCAGAAAAGTTAAATGGTCTGTCGGTGTGGCAACGAACGGATTCATCAAAGCTTATCCGGAAGATAACAACACCAGAGAAATCATGAACCGTGACCAGATTCGTAACTCAATGGGTGTTCTTTCCGTTATGCTACGTGCCGGTAAGCCGAGTCCGGAAACCTACGGAGACGAGGAAATCACAGCCCGTGTCGGTATGGGTATGAACTATAAGACCAAAGAACGCTTCATTGTTATCGTTGACGATTCGCCGGTACCTGCTCAGGGTTGTACGGTAGAGCAGTTAGGCAATATCTTCGCCGGATACGGTTGTGACGTGGCCGTGGAACTTGCGAATAAGACGCAGGTTTTCGGAATGGATAAGGGAGCATTCCTTTACTACCCGGAATCCGGTGATAGCCCTGTTGTACCCTCCGTTCCGAATGTGTCTGCATTCTGGTACATTACGAAGCGGAGACATTACCGCAACGAATATGTTCGTGAAGTAGCGGAACTTATGCAGAGGGTGAACCAGAACGAATGGGCGAACTACAATGCAAATTTTACCGTTGACTATCTGAAAAACGAGGTAAAGCGTTTATCGGATAGTCTGGAAGATGAAATTGCTGAGCGCGGAACTGCTGACCGCCAGATTAACCAGAAAATTGATGACGAAATCGTAACGCTCAATGAGCGTATCGACCAAGAGGTTGCTACCCTTACTGCGGAAGATGAGAACATCAAGAATTATTTTACTGTGGCTATTGCCAATGAAGAAGCCGCCAGAAAAGCCGCAGATGAGAACGAACAGAATGCCAGAGATGAAGCAGACCAAAATCTCAGACAGGACTTAACCACGGAAACGATGGAGCGTGAGGGAGAAGATACGGAACTTCACAATGCTGACATTGACCGGGTAAGACAGATTGAGGATAGTGAGCATGTTGTAACATACACGTTGCTTCGTAAGGACGCATCGGAAGTCAATCAGAAAATCATGACTTACGAGCCGGAAGAACTTAAAAAGCGTATCGTGAAAGAGGTCAAGTACACACAGGACGGCACGAAGGACACGTACACCCTGATGGACGTGGAAGATAGACCGATTGACCGGTTTATTGATACGTACAATTACGATAAACTTGTATCGAAGCTGAATTCTCTGGATTCTGTTGACGCAGACAATGCGGCGGCTATCCAGACGGAACAGCAAAGCAGAATTGCCGAGGATACAAGACTTTCCGGTCGGATTGATACGAATGAGGGGAATATCACAGACCTTGTTCATAGAATGACAGTTGTAGAAGGTCAGTTCGGACTGAGTTCTGAAAAGAACAATGAGCAGGATTCACGGCTTTCCAATTTGGAATCTAGCTTAAGCGATTTGCAGAACTCTACAACGCAGAAGCTGGCAGAGGTTGACGCGACGGTTGCGGCTATGCAGGCTACGGTTGCTTCTACGGAATCTTCTCAGGAATCTGTCAAACAAGCTATGGCTTCTCTTCAGGAAGAGATGAACACGTATCAGGAAACAGTGAATACCACTGTCAATAATCTGGATACTAAACTGACTGAACAGATTGAGAAGGAACAGCAGGATACTGAAGCACTGGCAACGCAGCTTAACCTACTTGCGCAAAACCTTAATAATGCTAAGGGAGACATAAAAGCAAACTCTGACAGAATTACGTTTGTGAATAACAATCTTAAGGCTGCGATGGAGACTAAGGATAAGGAACTGGAGCAGTCCATTGAGCATAACCGGGATATTCTGCAAAAGATTGTGGACACGCTTTCCGATAACATGCATGCGCTGGAAGAAACTGTCAACCAGATTAAGGATACGGTTGATAACGGTAACTTCCCGGAGATTAAGGACAAGCTGACTGAACTGGAGAATAAGTTCAGTGATTACCTGCCGACTGCCGGTGGAACTATGACCGGCCCGATTACGTTTGAGCGAGGTGAATAATATGGCAGTTAAATTAAATCCCAGTGCGGACGGATTTTCGTTAAGAGTAGAAGCAGAAGCTGGCGACCTTGCTAATTTGCAAACTGCCAGTCCGCAGAATCCGATTGATGTTGCCACGAAGGAATATGTTGACCAGCATGTTCCGGAAGATGTGGTAACGAATGAGGTACTGGAACAGAAACTACAAGAGGTAGTGGGTACTCCTGGGTTTACTGGCGTTAGGTATATCACAACAAATAACCATTTAACGAGTGACTATGCGTGGGTAACAAAAGCAGACGATACTCCGTATGAGGATTGGGTTGACATTGTTGACCCTAAAAGAATACCAGACTACAATCTTGATTCTGATTTAGTATTTTTGTACATGTCTTTAACCCCAAACTCAAACACGAAAATATCATCGGGATGGAAGTGGAAGTTTGCATTAGGTTTTGTTGGAGACGAAGAATTAGAAGTTCATGTTGTAGCTGATGATTTTGAACTCAAAAATAAAAATGGAAGTAAGGTTATTAAAGCAGTTACTATACCTATTATAACTCACAATGGATTTAAACGTAAACTTCTTAGTGTTAAAGGTATATTTTATAACCAATTAGGAACCTATGCTAGACTTGATAGCTATATGTATGTGTACTCACCCGGTTAAGTCTCTACAAATTCCGAGGAAAACGCAACCATCCGCGAGGAAATCGAACAGTTGAAACAGACACAGTCAGACCTTGAACAACAGTTCACTGTCCTTAACACTTCTGTAACAGCTATCGTTGCCAGCGCGGTAGAATCTGCTACGCAGGAACTTAACACCCAGCTTACTCAGCTTCAGCAGAACTACACCGAACTGGAAACTCAGTACAACGAGACGAAGCAGACCGTAACTCAGCTTGAGTCCAGTACCGGAGATGATAAGGAACAGCTTGATACGTTGCAGTCGACTGTTGATGGCATTCAGGGTTCTGTACGTACTCTGGAATCTGCCGGATACCAGACCGCAAGCGATGTCGAAAGCATTGTTGACGGTAAGGGATACGTAACCAAAGCACAAGGTGACGGTTATTGGATGGATTCCAGCGAGGTTGAAAGTGCAATCACCGCTAAGGGATACGTCACAAAGACCACTGCCGATTCCACTTTACCGGACGCAGGCTCAGGTTAAAACGCAGATTGAAGCGTATGGATACCTTACTACCTCTGCGGCGGCGAGCACCTATCGGACTAGTGCTCAGGTTGAATCTGCAATTACCGGTAAAGGGTATATCACTCAGTCTACGGCTGACAGCCGGTATGTGAATGTTAATGGTGATACCATGACCGGTG
>CANQHU010000058.1 GCA_947623945.1 uncultured Clostridia bacterium
TTTATAGTTCCTTTTTTGAGACATTTTTATTTACAAATCAAATCTTTTTTTGAGACATTTTCATTTACGAGTCACAGGTTATTGCGAGTTATTTTTTTAGTTTCTTTTGTTTGCATAACTTGACTTTTTAAACAATTTCAGTACAAAGATGGGCGAAACGAATAGTAGTTGTGGGCATTGGTCGTACTGCTGCCGTCGCGGTAAGAAGCTGGATAAGTAGAACTGTCACCGCCGAAATAGCCTCCTCTACTGTTACAAGGCCCATAAGTAGTCTCGGTTGCATGTTCTAATGTCCATTCTAATTCATTTCCTGCTAAATCATATATATTTAATATTTTCGTTTTTTCTGATGCTCCTGTAGACAATAAAATACAATTTTCTTTATTTGAATCAACTGCTTGCTTCGTTGTTTCTGTCATTTTTGTCCATTCATTGGAAAAATAATACTTTTCATCACTATTATTATAATACAAATATGCACTTTTTGCATTACTACTTGTAATTGGTATCTCTACATTATAATAATTTCCCCATTTTTGACTATCTGTATTAATATCTGGTTCATTTAAATCACTTTTTACTTCTAAGTATTTACATACTAAATCCCATTGGATTCCAAATAGTAAACTACTTGTTTTACTACTATCTGGTGTCATTTCTTTTGCTAATTTTTGTGCTTCACTACAATATACATAGTTATATGGTATTGCATCTTTTTGACTTATGGCTTTTGGTGAAGTTGCAATATCTATTCTCGCACTTGAACCTGTTCTTCCTAATTTTAAACTTTCTTCATCTGTTCCCGTTGTTCCTTCTATTCCTGCTTCATATCTCCCTATCCAAAATCCTCCATTTTTATATACACTCTTTATCATTTTTTGATATGTTTCTTTATATTCATTTAATGTTAATCCACATCCTGTGTCTAATTCTTTTTGTCTTTCTTCTGTTGCTGTTTCTTCTGTTACAACATTATGATTATCACTTGTTCCAATATCTAAATACCATTCATCTGTCCAATTACATGCTTGTTCTTTTTTTCCTTCTGTATATGGCGCTGCATATGCTTTTAGTGCTGCTGTTATGGAATCACAATTTGTTTGATCAGCTTCAGAATATCCTGTTTCATTTGCAAAAGTTAAATCTGCTGGCATTTCTGATTTTGGCACTTCTACCCATACCCATTCATTTCCATTTTTATCTACTGCTACTAATCCTTCAGCAACTGTGCTTTCTCCTTCTTTTCTTGTTGGTGCCATTCCTGCTGGAATGGTTACTCCATTATATTCTGTTTCTTCTAAATTCATATTTGCTTCTGCTTGTAACAATTTTTGTGTTTCTTCTTTTTCAGCTGCGTCATTTTTCTCTTTTGCCGTTTGCGCCTTTGTCAAGATCCCATTATCACCTGTTAAAGTTGCAATACTCACTCCTGCTAGGATTAATAACACTATTATTGTGATTACTAACGCTATTAAGGTTATTCCTTTATTTGCTTTTTTTAATTCTTCTTTTTTCATTCGTTTTTTCAACTTCTTTCTTTTTATTTTACAATCATTTTATTGAAATTTCAGTCTTTATGTCAATATGTTATGATATAGTTTTTAATTTTAAAAAACTAAAAAAATAAAGATAAGAAATTTTACATCTCTTAACTTTATTTATTTTCTTTTTCATGTTTTTTCCAAGCATATAACGATATATGCTTCTTTATTAGTACTACACGCCGGGCAAGACCACACGGAACGAACGATCATTGGAGGCAAGGCCAGAAATGGCGAAGGAACAGAACACACCGGCTTGCGCGTCAATCATGTTACCGCCTCCACGATCGAAGAACGGAGTACTCGAGTAAACTAAGTAAGATAAGTCGTCATTCCATGCCTTATTACTTCCTTTGTATACTTCATATGTTGCATCCCCTGGATAGTATTTTTCATATGTTGGTGTACTACTATCGTCATCTTGTGATATATACTTTGTTGCATATTTTGTACTTGGATTTGTTGGGGCTGCAAAGGAATCTCCATATTTTGCTTCATAATCATTACTGTCTACTTTATCATTAAATGCTGCTACATATTCATATGCTCCTCCACTTAAATCATATACTCCATATATATTTCCTGTTGAACTTGCAAGTTGTCCTTTTGTTCCGTCATATTTTTGCTCACTAGTTGCATCACTATATGAATATGTACTATCTCCACTTCCCATTCCTGTTATATAATCACTACATCTATTTATACTTACTTCATTTTCATTTCCATTTCTTCCATATTGGCTATGGGTTAAATAGCTAACTGCTCCCCATTCGCTGTTCTTCATTAAATGGCTATCTTTCGTTGTGTCATAATTTAATGCGTTTGTATATATTGTTCCTATATCTATACCTACATAACTTCTTACTGTTGGTACTATTTTTATTTTTGTTCCATCTCCTCCATAACTTGATGAATTTTCTGCTGTTGCTGTATCTTTGGCTGACTCGTATTTTCCTACCCAAATTCCTTCTAGGTCACTATCCCATCCTCCATTTTTTACATTTCCTTCAAATGCTGGATGTACTATATATTTAAATCCATTATATTCTACTGTTTCTATTCCTTTGTCTTCTTTTACATTTTGGGTAGCTGGCTGTTTATTTCCTGCTAAATCTCTTATTCCGTCTCCATCACAATATCCTGCTACTTGTCCATCTGTTGTTAAGTACGTTATCCTATATGCATATCTTGGTATCCATACAAAATAACTTTCATAACTTTTTTCTCCATCTGTTGTTGTGTTTATTGAATTTGCCCATTTGCTCGTTTTTGTATCGTTTTTATTATCTCCTGCTACATAATCATACCATTCGCTTTCTGTAAATCCTGCATCTCCTTCTTTTTTCTCTGTTCCGTCTTCTTCCCAGTATACTTTTTTCATTCCACTTGGTAATATTTCTGGCACTAATGGTTTATCTATTTTTTCATTGTTTTTATTTACCCATATTACATCTATTTTTCCTTGTGCTTTTGTAAATTCTACTGGTATTACATTTACTAATATTGTTGTTTCCCCTGCTTTTTGTACTCCTTCTGTTGTTGCTTTTACTTCTATTTTATATGTTCCATTTTTTTCTACTTGTATGCTTCCTGTCTTTCCATTTACTGTTACTTCAATAGGAGTATCTCCTGTGTCTAAGTTTGTTATTATTATGCTATCTACTTTTTCTACTTCATTTGTTACTTCTACTTTTATTGTTGCTTTGTTATCTTCTGTTTTTTCTACTGTTGCTTTTATTTGTGGTTTTACTCCTTTTGAACTTTCAAAATTTTTTATTTCTCCAGTTTTTGCATCTATTGTTGCCTCATATCCATCTTTTTCTACTACTATATTTCCATCTTCTTCTGTTACTGTTGCTCCTGCCTCTTGCATTTTTGTTTTAAAGGTTTTGGCATCAAAACTTCCTCTATTATCAAATGCTGCCATTATTTCTGTTTGAATTTCTTCTTTTACTGATGCTTCTTTTGTTTTTTCACTTGCAGTTTGCGCCTTTGTTAATATTCCATTATCTCCTGTTAATGTTGCAATTGATACTGCTGCTAAAATTAACAATACTATTACTGTTATTACTAGTGCTATTAAGGTTATTCCTTTATTTGTTCGGTTTAATTGTTCTTTTTTCATTTGTTTTTTCAACTTCTTTCTTTTTATTTTATAATCATTTTATTGAAATTTCAGTCTTTATGTCAATATGTTATGATATAGTTTTTTATTTTGACTTTCTATCTATATTTTAAAAACTAAAAAAAATAAAGATAAGAAATTTTACATCTCTTAACTTTATTTATTTTCTTTTTCATGTTTTTCCAAGCATATAACGATATATGCTTCTTATATTGTCATTTGTTTATATTTATTTTCTAACATTAAAATCACTGCAAGTACTTGTATTTTCTAGGCTTTCATTATATCATTTAAACGCTTTTCTACTAGTATTTTGAGTAATTTTTTTTAGTTTCTTTTTTTTTGCATAGCCTGACTTTTAAACAATTTCAATATAAAGCTGGACGAAACGAATAGTTGGAGAAGGCATCGGGTGTATTGCGGTCGTAGCGGTAAGAAGCTGGACTATTAGAACTGTCATAGTTGAAAGCGCCTCCTCTAAAGCTACAAGGACCGTAAGATCCCGCTGTTGCATGTTCTAATGTCCATTCAAATTCGTTTCCTGCGAAATCATAGATATTTAATATTTTCGTTTTTTCTGATGCTCCTGTAGACAATAAAATACAATTTTCTTTATTTGAATCAACTGCTTGCTTCGTTGTTTCTGTCATTTTTGTCCATTCATTGGAAAAATAATACTTTTCATCACTATTATTATAATACAAATATGCACTTTTTGCATTACTACTTGTAATTGGTATCTCTACATTATAATAATTTCCCCATTTTTGACTATCTGTATTAATATCTGGTTCATTTAAATTACTTTTTACTTCTAAGTATTTACATACTAAATCCCATTGGATTCCAAACATTAAACTACTCGTTTTACTACTATCTGGTGCCATTTCTTTTGCTAATTTTTGTGCTTCACTACATCTTACATAGTTATATGGTATTGCATCTTTTTGACTTATGGCTTTTGGTGCAGTAGAAACATTATCAATTCTTGCACTTGATTCTGTTCTTCCTAATTTTAAACTTTCTTCATCTGCTCCTGTTGTTCCATCTATTCCTGCTTCATATCTTCCTATCCAAAATCCTCCATTTTTATATAAACTCTTTATCATTTTTTGATATGTTTCTTTATATTCATTTAATGTTAATCCACATCCTGTTTTTAATTCTTTTTGTCTTTCTTCTGTTGCTGTATTTTCTGTTATATAACTTTCTCCATCTTTTGCATACCATTCATCTGTCCAATTACGTCCTTGTCCTTTACTTCCTTCAGTATATGATTTTGCATATGTTTTTAATGCTGTTGTTATGGAATCACAGTTTGTTTTGTCATCTTCAGAATATCCTGTTTCATTCACAAATTTTATATTTTCTGGCATTTCTGATTTTGGTACTTCTATCCATACCCATTCGTTTCCGTTTTTGTCTACTGCAACTAATCCTTCATCAACTGTACTTTCTCCTTCTTTTCTTGTTGGTGCCATTCCTGCTGGAATTCTTACTCCATTATATTCTGTTTCTTCTAAATTCATATTTGCTTCTGCTTGTAACAATTTTTGTGTTTCTTCTTTTTCAGCTGCGTCATTTTTCTCTTTTGCCGTTTGCGCCTTTGTCAAGATCCCATTATCACCTGTTAAAGTTGCAATACTCACTCCTGCTAGGATTAATAACACTATTATTGTGATTACTAACGCTATTAAGGTTATTCCTTTATTTGCTTTTTTTAATTCTTCTTTTTTCATTCGTTTTTTCAACTTCTTTCTTTTTATTTTACAATCATTTTATTGAAATTTCAGTCTTTATGTCAATATGTTATGATATAGTTTTTAATTTTGACTTTCTATCTATATTTTAAAAACTAAAAAAAATAAAGATAAGAAATTTTATTACATCTCTTAACTTTATTTTCTATAATTATACATATTTTCATAACTTGACTTTTTAAGCAATTTCAGTACAAAGCTGGTCGAAACGAACAGTCGTAGATGGCACCGGTCGTAGTGCTGTTGCTGTAGTAGCGACCAGAAGCTGGAGAAGAACTGTCACAGTTGAAACTGCCTCCTCTACAACTACAAGGACAGTCAGTACTCGCAGTTGCATATTCTAATGTCCATTTCCATTCATTTCCTGCTAAATCATATATATTTAATATTTTCGTTTTTTCTGATGCTCCTGTAGACAATAAAATACGATTTTCTGCTTTAATATCAGTAATCGCTTGTTTCGTTGCTTCTGTCATTTTTGTCCATTCATTTGAAAAATAATACTTTTTGTCACTATTATTATAATGCACATACGCACTTTTTGCATTACTACTTGTAATTGGTATCCCTACATTATAATAATTTCCCCATTTTTGACTATCTGTATTAATATCTGTTTCATTTAAATCACTTTTTACTTCTAAGTATTTACATACTAAATCCCATTGGATTCCAAATAATAAACTACTTGTTTTACTACTATCTGGTGTCATTTCTTTTGCTAATTTTTGTGCTTCACTACATGTTACATAGTTATATGGTATTGCATCTTTTTGACTTATTGCTTTTGGTGCAGTAGAAACATTATCAATTCTTGCACTTGATTCTGTTCTTCCTAATTTTAAACTTGATTCTTCTGTTCCTAATAAAATAAAATAGAGAAATATATATAATTCAAACATTTGCAAAAACAAAATTGGTCAGACGCATCTAACCAATTTATTTATTAATTATTTTCTTCATCTTCATTTTCTTCAATTTCCTCAATATCTTTTATGTGCAATTCAATATCTTCTGCTCTAGGTAATTGAGATTGTAAATATTCAGGCATATCTTCTAGTAGTTTATATTCGCTAACTCCAATAGGCTTATTTATATCTTTTAAAGCATATTCTGCTGTAAAGTTATCTTTTCCTTTACATAGTAATAATCCAATAGTTGCATTATCATCTTTATCTTTTACCAAATCATCTACTGCCGATAAATAAAAATTAAGTTGCCCTGCATCAGTTGGCTCAAACTCTCTTGCTTTCAATTCAACTACTATATAACATTTTAATTTTAAATGATAAAAAAGTAAATCTATAAAATACTCTTTTCCTCCAACCTCTAGTTTATACTCACTTCCAACAAATGCAAATCCTTTTCCTAACTCTATTAAAACATCTTTTATTTTATTTATCATTGCATTTTCTATCTGTAATTCTTTAACTTTTCCTTTTATAGAAATAAAATCAAATAAGTATGGATCTTTCATAGTTTGAGTAGCTAAATCACTTTGTACACTAGGTAATGTCAAATCAAAATTTGTTATTTTTTCTGCTAAGGCTTGTCTCTCATAAACCCTTCCATTAATTTGCATTTTTAACATATTTGAAGACCAACCATTTTGTACAATTTCTTTTATATACCATTTTCTTTCTTCAATATCATCTATTTTATCCATTAAAATAATATTATGATACCATGTAATTTGTGCAAGAACCTCTTGCACAAATTCAAAATCTGGATATTCTTCTGCAAATTTCCTCATATACTTTAAATTTCTTACTGAAAATCCTTTTATTTCAGGAAACTCCATTTTTAAATCCATTGATAAATTATCTATAAATTTATTTCCCCATTGAGTATTCTCTAAAATAATTTTTCCAATATGCCAATACATAAACATTAATTCTTTGTTAACTGCATAAATTGCTTTATATTGTGCATTTAATACTTCTTGTTTAATATTTTCTAATAATGATTTATATTTATTAATATCTATTTTATTATCCATTTTACCTTCTTTCTAATTTGGTAACGGCTGTTGCCAAATTAAATTTTTCTTTTATTAGTTCATACTATATCATAAAATTCAAAATTTTTCCATTAAAATCACAAACTTTTAAGCATATATTAATTCTTTCAATATAATCTCCTCTGCTTGTTTCTTAATTGCATTCATAGTGCCACCCCAATAAAGCATATCAGTATTTTTCATGTCTTCTGTTAAATTACTTTTTGCTTTCAAATCATCGATAATTAGATTAAGCCTTTTAGTTGCTGTTTCTTGTATTTCTTCTAAATGGTCTACTAATGTATTTTCCATAAACATTATTGTATATTCTGCTTTCTTATGTTCTTTTAAATAGTTTAATCTCAATCTTCCATATTTATTCAAATGTATTTTTCTTTGTTTTGGTAATATTAAATTCGGTATATAATAAACTCCTTGTCTTACATATTCTATTCCTGTTTTTTCATCAATAAATTTTTCTTTTAATTCTTTGTTCTCCATATTTTTTAATCTCCTCTCAATTTTTAAATTTTAATTTGTTATTATAAAATTAAAAAAAGATGAAATTGCTATTATTTTTTACAATTCATCTTTTAAATATTTGAAAATATATGATTTTTACTAATTTGATTTTAGGAGGAAACCTTTGTTATTACCAGATTTTGCATTTTTGTCATAAGAGAATATGGTTGTAATTACTAGCGCTATTAAAGTTATTCCTTTATTTACTTGTTTTAATTCTTCTTTTTTCATTCGTTTTTTCAACTTCTTTCTTTTTATTTTACAATCATTTTATTGAAATTCTAGTCTTTATGTCAATATGTTATGATATAGTTTTTAATTTTAAAAACTAAAAAAAATAAAGATAAGAAATTTTATTACATCTCTTATCTTTATTTTCTATAATTATACATATTCTATTATTTCATATAAAGCACGACGCGGAACCCATTGCCGTAGTCACAGTTAGTGAGAAGATTGCTACCGTTTGCACGTACAACTGGGCGGTCCGTACCATTGTTAGCGAAGCTACCGGCCACGAGGAACAACGTACATTGTTTCGTTATTTATATTGTGTCCTGTTGTCCATTCCCACATGTTTCCTGCCATATCATATATATTATAATTCTTGAAGTCTTCGCTTGCTCCTGTTGGAAGTTCTATTACATTTACTTGATTTTCTTCTCCAGTTTTTTCAGTATTTCCTTTTACATTTACAGCACCTTTGCTATAAGTTGAACTAGGAAATAATCCCCATGGTGAAGATCTATATCCATGATTTGCCCATAATCCTTCAACAGTTTTTTCAAACACACTTGTATTATTTATATAATTTCCCCATGCTGTTGAATTATTTATATCTTTTCCAGTTTTTCCGTATATATTTTCACATATATGATTCCATGCTTGTAGATCTACTAAATAACTTCCGACACTTGTTTCTTCTGAGCTTGCTTTATACATGTTTTCTGCTACTATTTTTGAGTTTGGTTGTGTTATGTAGTTCCACGCTTGCACTCCTTTTTTACTTACTGGTTTTAAATTTTTTATTATATTTAGCCCTGCCTCATTTGTTTGTCCTCTGTTGTCTATATTATATGTTAAATCTGTTCCTTCTGGATTTCTATAAAAATCATCTGCTTCTTCTGGTATTCCTGCCTCATATCTTCCTATATAGAATCCTCCATATTTTTTTATGCTTTCTTCTGCTACCTCTGTTTGCTTGTTTTCCCAGCTTGATGTTATTTGGCTTATTGTTGTATTATCTACTCCATTTGTTTCATATACTGCATTTATATTACTTAAGTCTTGATCTGTATAATCGTCACTCCATGCTGAGCCATCTCCTCCTCCATTTGTGTAATATTCTGGATTAGTCACCCACTTATTTCTTTTTACTGCATTTTTTGCATTTTGGTATTGTGTTATTGTGCATGGTATCCATACAAATTCATTTCCATCTGGTTTATCTTTTATTACTAACCCATTTGCTATTTTTTGCTCTTCTTTTATTTCTGATACTGCAAATCCTTCTGGGATTGTTGCTACATCTACTCCATCTGTGTAATTATACTTTTTGGTTTCTTTTGCTTCTTCTCCTGGCTTTAATGCATCTTCTAACGAAGTACTTGTATCTCCTGATATTAGTATTTTATATCCATTATACTCTACTACTGCTGGCAATGTTTCTATTTTATTTTCCGCTGATAATGGCTGTCCTTTGTAGTTTACTCCTGTTAAATGACTAATCAAATTTGAATTTAAGTCTTCTATATTTATATTTCCACTATTATCTAAACTTCCTAATACTTCTATTTGTACCTCTTCTTCTGCTGTTTTTTGGTTTGTTAAATCTTTTGCATTTTGTGCTTTTGCAAGTATTCCATTATCTCCCGTTAAAGTTGCAATACTCACTCCTGCTAGGATTAATAACACTATTATTGTGATTACTAGCGCTATTAAGGTTATTCCTTTATTTGTTCGGTTTAATTGTTCTTTTTTCATTTGTTTTTTCAACTTCTTTCTTTCTATTTTATAATCATTTTATTGAAATTTTAGTCTTTATGTCAATATGTTATGATATAGTTTTTTATTTTGACTTTCTATCTATATTTTAAAAACTAAAAAAAATAAAGATAAGAAATTTTATTACATCTCTTATCTTTATGTAAGCGCTAGAAGAAAAGGCGTACTTGAAACCCCCATATATTTTTTGTATTATAGATGCAAAAAATGAAAGGG